>NZ_JBALOQ010000017.1:140254-209610 GCF_036962705.1 Bacillus sp. JJ1562 | reverse complement strand
ATCGAGAGCAACCAAGAAAAAGTGTAGAGAAGTACAAGTGATAGAAGTACTAATACATACAATAGTGAATTATTAAAAGATAGGACCGTCTGAATTACCTCTCTTAATCTATCATTTAAATCAGGTATAAACTTACTGACAGTGATAAAATATAGGACAAAAAAAGCAATAAAACCAATCGTCAAATACTGAACTTTAAATAAATAAGAAAATGGAAAAGCAAATGAAATGAACACCATAACAATACTGATTATGAATAATAACTGATCCAATGGAATTATTTCATTATGAATAATCAAATTTCCAATAATAATCGTCATCAAAATGAGAAAAGAAAACACAAATGCACCTATATATTTAGAACTGACAATTTCTTTTCGAGTATAAGGTAAAGAATTCAATAAAAGGTGGATGGAGGATTTTTCATCCATCGAAAACGCCTGCATGATGATAGCAATACAAAATAAAAAACCAACCCAAATCGTAGAACTACCTACAAATAAATAGGCAAGTAACAGTGGTAGCATAATCATTAATGTCTTTTTCTGTAATAGAATATCTTTACGAATGAGATTCAACATAGTTAAAGTTTCCTTTCTTTGTATATAGCATAATATCTTCAAGTGTTGGCTTCTCAAAAATTACCTTATCACCAAAAAGATTTGTCGTACGATGTTTATTCTTCGTTAATGCTTCAAATCCATGATTGGATTTTCGAATACCTATAAATTCTTGTTCTGTATCACGATCTAGTAAATTTGTTTCTCCCTTCACAATCGCATATTCTTCCTCGATTTTATAATACTCTTTTGTAAACATATGCTGCCCATTATGGATAAAGGTAATATAATCTGCTATTCGATCCAAATCCGTCGTAATATGCGTAGAAAAGAAAATGGTTTTATCGCCGTCCTGCATAAGATCATGAAGGATGTCTAACAGTTCTATGCGAAATATTGGATCTAATCCAGATGTTGGTTCATCCATGATAATTAACTCAGCATGGTGGGACAAGGCTATGGTTAAAGATGCCTTCATCATCATGCCCTTTGAAAATGTTTTTAGCGTTTTCTTTAATGGTAGTTCAAACATATCTACATACTGATTAAAAATGGAATCATCCCATTTTTTATAGGCTGGTTTGATGATGTTCTTCATTTCAGTCAATGTTATATTCTCATAAAAAACATTGTTATCGAACACAAAGCCGATTCGCTGTTTTATTTCTTTTTCATGCTTCTTGTAATTTAGACCAAAGAGTGAAATCGTTCCACTATCTGGTTGTAATAAATTCATAATCAACTTAATCGTTGTAGATTTCCCTACCCCATTACCACCAATAAACCCTGTAACATAGCCTTTTTTGACCGAGAGAGATAAGTCCTTCAGTTCAAATCCTTTGAAAGTCTTATTTACATGTTTTAGTTCAATTACGTTATCCATTAAGAGTCCTCCTTATATAGCATTGTAAGTAATTCCACTAATTCTGCTAACTCCACTCCTATTTCTTTACTATTTTGGATTGCAGCCATTAATTGTTCTTCGATTACTTTCATTTTTCGTTCAAGAATCATTTCATTATTTTGTTCAGACACAAATGACCCTTTTCCAACGATTGAGTATATAAAACCGTTTTTCTCAAGTTCTTCATACGCCCGTTTTGTTGTTATAACACTTATATGGAGGTCTTTGGCTAATTGACGCATTGATGGTAATGATTCTCCTGCTCGAAGTTCATTCGTTAAAATTTGTTTCTTAATTTGCAAATAAATCTGCTCATAAATTGGTTCTTTTGAAATATTGGAAATGATGATTTGCATACAAATACCTCTTCTAAAAATAATGTATATACACTTTATATACATTATACACAAAGCGTGTGTTATTTACAATATTTTCTTTTCATGCAAAACATTTGAAACCTTTCTATTTAGGAAATCGTAAAATCCGTAAAGATGAATTGAAGGGCGGTTTTAGTAAGGGCGGGGATTAACGGCCATTTTGGGGAATATTGCACGAAACATTTTCAAAATCTTGTAATAGGAAAGGGGAACGAGTTTTATGATTAATGAAATTCATAGATTATATGAACAAGATGAATCAATTCNNCAATTCATAATTTATATGTGTCAATGTCAAATAGAGAAATATATTGTTCACAGGATAAGGAAAGAACCCGTTTAATAAATATTCGTTCAATGACAAAAAGCATCGTTTCACTTTTAATTGGGATTGCATTAAAAAATGAATGTGTAAAGTCTCTTGAAACTCCGATTAATTACTACCTACCCGATGCTCCTGATCATATATCAATAAGAGATTTACTAACAATGAGTTCGGGCTTTGATATTGATGACAAAGATTTATATGGATTGGTTCTAAATAGTAATTATTGGGTAAAAGACATTTTAAAACATCCATTAGCAGGAAGAGGTAAATTTAGATATAAAGGAGTTGATTATCACCTTTTGTCAGCAATTATTAGCAAGTCAACGGGGGGAACGATGTCCAACTTTGCCCAGACAAACCTCTTTTCAGCGCTCGAAATAATGGATGTTGAATGGGAAAGTGACCCTCAAGGTATAACTGTCGGTAGTACAGGCTTAAAAGTATCGTTTGAAAGTTTAATAAAAATATCTCAAATACTTGTTAATAATGGTTTTGAAAATACCAATGAAATTATTCCTAATGAGTGGACAATTGCCTCAACTACAAATGGTATTCCAACAAATTTAAGTTACGGTGATTATGGTTTTGGATGGTGGATCAATACGTATAAAGAACATAAAATTTTTCGTGCCTTAGGTTCAGGCGGTCAACAAATTCTCATCTATCCCAAGGAAAGGATTTCAATTATTGTAACTGCTGATCCAAAAACTTTTAATCACATAAAGAGTGAAACTCTATCAAATAAGATTCTCGATATATTAACTTCATAATCTTTTTTACGCAACCGGCGATAGTGGAATAAGGTTTTACGGAAGGATACATAAATTATGTAGAATTCACAACAAGAAATGATGGGGGAGTGAAAAATGTACAATCCAGTTATATGCACGGAAAGGTTAATTTTAAGAAGAATGACTAAAGATGATGCTGGAAAGCTGATGGAGATTTTTTCAGACCCAGTAGCAATGAGGTATTATCCTTCAACTAAAAACGAAAGTGAAACAATGGATTGGATTAATTGGACCCTAAAAAATTATGATGAATATGGAGTAGGTTTGTGGATAGTAGAAGATAAAATAACTGGAGAATTTTTCGGACAATGCGGGATTGTACCTCAAGAAGTAGATGGGGTAATGGAAATGGAGATAGGTTATTTACTAGTTCGGCGTGCCTGGGGGAAAGGATACGCAACAGAAGCAGCGTTAGCGTGTAAGAATTTCGGTTTTGAACGTTTAAGATTAAATAGGATTGTCTCATTGCCCGATGTAAACAATATTCCTTCAACTAAAGTCGCCGAAAGAATTGGTATGAAGAAGATAAAAACTATAAACAAATGGGGAAAAGAAGTGTATGTTTACTCTGTGTCCATTTAGGATCAATGGTTTTCGCTTTAGCTTAATAAGAATTACAATATTGGATTTTTTAAAATAAAGAGGAAATTTTTATTATATGAGGAATATATATGGAGTGTTTAAGAGAGGAGGATGAATATGTTTCAAACACTAGATGGCTTTTTTGCATTATGGAGTTTTGAATCAGATGCTACTCAAAAAATACTTAATCAACTTACCGATGAATCCTTATCCCAAGAAGTAACACCTCAAAATTGGACCTTAGGACGAATAGCTTGGCACACTGTAACAGCAATTGGTGTTATCGCTTCTCAGACAGATCTTACCTTTGACTCGCCTACACAAGATTATCCGGTCCCAACCTCATCAAAATTTATATCAGAAAGCTATCACAAAGCAAGTATCGCTTTGTGTGAAGCTCTACAAAATCAATGGACTGACAAAAAACTTGAGATTGTTCAGGATGTTTTCGGACAGAACTTTTCCAATTCCGAACTGTTATTTTTTATGATTCAACATCAAATTCATCATCGTGGTCAAATGACAATACTTATGCGTCAAGCTGGTTTAACTGTCCCTGGTTTATATGGACCATCAAATGAGGAATGGGCAATGATAGGTAGGGAAGCGCCTAAGATGTAAGTTGAATTGATGTGGGCTCCCCTTTAGGTCTTACCTTCAATAGTAGCGTTAATCCAAGCCCCAAAGGATTAGCGCTATTTTTTGTGGGTTAATATTTAACTTTTTTTCCCGCATTAACAGGCAGTAAACCCCCACTGAATGAAGTTTCACTTTATACAATTTTACATTCCATTAACCTATTTTACATATTATTGAGTTACTGAATTTACTTGGCTTTAACATTCAGATGATATGATTGGTTTATCAACGAATGGGGAGGTATTTTAAATGAATGTGCGTGCAATATTTATTGATATGGATGGTACACTACTAACAGCCTCAAACAACATTTCTCGGCGAAATTTAGAAGCCATTAATAGGCTCATTAATCAAGGAGTAAAGGTTTTTCTAGCCACTGGTCGACACTATGAAGTAACTGCTCCCTACCATAAAGAACTTGGATTACGAACTCCAATGATTTGTTTGAATGGTGCTGCTATTCACGATGCAATGACGGGAAAAGCGATACAAATGAGAACCATTCAATTAAATGAAGAACGATTTCACCATCTGACCACTGAAAATCCTTGTAATGTTTTAGTTCATACAGCAAATGGACTTTATTGTAAGGAAAAAACGGAAGAAATCGATTATTGGACAAAAGTTGGGCAAATTCCGCCACGTTATATTGGGGATCTAAGGCAAGCTAATTATCAAGATGTTCTTAAATATAGTGTTCGAACAGGTACAGCAAAGCCTGAGTTTTCAACTTTATTTAAAAAGGAAGCAGAAGTCATTGATTGGAATGATGGCTTTGAGTTAGTTGCTCCTAATGTTTCTAAATGGTCTGCTATAAAAAGCTTGATTCACGCATATCGAATTAACCGAAATGAAGTAGCAGCTATTGGAGATGGACCAAATGATATTGAGATGCTTCGTCAAGTTGGTACAGGTGTGGCAATGGGGAACGCCAATGCTGATGTAAAAGCAGTAGCTGATTTTGTTACAGGGCACCACCAAAATGATGGATTAGCGGAGTTTATCGAACGCTATCTTTGTGAACCGTATGAAACGTACGCTTTGTAATAAAAGTTGAATGGTAGGAGATATATATTTAGCTAACTTTTCACAAATGAAAACTAAATAAGAATACATTCAACCATATAAGTGAATCTTTTATATGGTTTTTTAATTCTATTAAACTCATTTCTTAAAGAAAATACTGTGAAGTTAGGTTTATTGGAAAACATGTGCTTTACTTCCGGATGTTCCTGTTTTTTACAATCCCAACAAATATAGCTTATAATTATTTGAGATTATCAACCTGAAGTTTATCAACAAAATTAAAAAAAGATTCGTGAAGACTGAAAGGACAAAATTTTGAGAAGGAGTGTTAAATTCAAATGAGTTTATTTGATCGAATTGATACTATTTGTTTAACCGTTAGTAATGTTGAAAAAGCGTGTGATTGGTATCAAGAGGTTTTAGGGTTAAACGAATCTTATAAAGGTGACCATTATCGGATTTTAAGTGTAGGGAATGGTGGAGTACATTTAACTATTGAAGAGGGGAAGGTAAACCCTTCCAATAGTCAAGTTTACCCTATATTTTACTCAGAAAATATTGAAGAAGTCTATAAGGTGTTAAAACAAAAAAGTGTGAAGGTTAGTCAACTACAAAATGACGGAGTGAATCGTTTTTTTGACTTGTATGACCTCGATGGTAATAGACTGCAGGTTTGCTATTGGAAGTAGGACTAGTACAAAGAAGCTGTCAGGTGGGAGGACCTTTACCCACCCCGGCTTATTCCTGTCTTTCAAAAAACACACTTTTTTCAAAATCTTCACTTGATAAAGGTTTACTGAATAAAAAGCCCTGAAAATAATCACAATTGTTTTTACGTAAAAAGGCTAATTGATCCTCGGTTTCAACGCCTTCTGCAACAACCTTCAGATTGAGGTTGTGGGCTAAAGTAATAATTGCTTTGACGATATCTTTGTCATTGTCATCATTCGTAATGTCACTTACAAAAGACCGATCAATTTTTAGATAATCAATTGGAAATTGTTTAAGAGAATTTAATGAGCTATAGCCTGTCCCAAAATCATCGATACTAATTTCAACCCCAATTTCCTTTAAATCCTCTAACACTTTTAGAGCATGCTCGACATCCATGGCCATTGATTCAGTGATTTCCAAAATTAAACAATCAGGCTCCAATTCAGTTTCGTTTAACACTTTTCTTACAAATCCAACAAGATTTTCTTTATGGAATTGTTGGGGCGAAAGATTAACAGCAATTTTGATTGGCTTCAGCCCTGAAAGCCGCCATTTTTTGTTTTGGATACAAACCTTTTTGATAATCCATTCTCCAATATCGATAATCAAGCCACTCTCTTCGGCAAAAGGAATAAATTTATCAGGGGCGATTAAGCCAAGCTCTGGATGATTCCATCGGATTAATGCCTCTAAACCAACGTTCTTACCTGTTTTATAACAAATTTGAGGCTGGTAATGTAGAACTAATTCCTCGTTTTTTACAGCATCGCGAAGTTCCATTACAAGTTTTAACTCTTCTTTTACGTGATTAAACATGTCGGAGTTGAAAAGAAAATAATTGTTTTTACCTCGTGCTTTTGCTTTATACATCGCATTATCGGCGATGATCATGAACTCTTCTAGTGTAAGCGGTTGATCGGGATATATTGCGACCCCAATACTGGCAGTGGTATGAAATTGGTTTGATTTTACGTTAAAATGCTTTTTGAATTGAGCTAAAATCTGTTCTGCTTTTCGAATTACATATTCTTCGTCTTCATAATTTTTTAGAAGTAGGATAAATTCATCTCCGCCCATGCGAGCGAGTTGATCATTTATTCCGAGACATTTGCTTAATCGCTTTGTCACTTCAATGAGTAGAAGATCGCCACTGGAGTGGCCGAAGGTATCATTAATGACTTTAAAGCGATCTAAGTCCAAAAACATGATCGCCAGTTTTGGCTGTTCTTCCTGGATAAGAGATTTAATCTCCTTTTGAATATAACGTCTATTTGGTAAACCTGTCAGATCGTCGTGGTATGCCAAGTAATTATATTTTTTTTCAATTAAATACCGGTCGGTAATGTCTCTAAATTGGCCAAATGCACCGATTAATTTGTGATTCTTATAAATGGGTTGAGCGTCAAATAATACGACGACAGGATCTCCATTCGGATTCGTGAATTTGAGTTCAACATCCTCGTATTTGACTCTATCCTTTAAGACCTTTTTAAAATAGGTTCCCGAGACATCTGATTCAAAAATACTTCTACCAATGACAGAGTCGCGACTACGGTTTGAAACCTTCTGTGCAAATTCATTGAACTCCGTTGTAATCCCATTTTCATCTGTAATCACAATACCGTTATTAGTCCGACTAAGAATGATTTGATTCATGATATTCAGTTTGTGGTTTTGTTTACGTAATAAGAGTTCCCGTTCAATCGAATCAACAACCTGCGAAAGCATCGTTAAGAATAAAGGGTTTTGAAATTCAATCGGCATCATTATGGACACACTGCCGAGAATGTTATTCCCATCTGTATAATGGAAAGCAGCACCATAGCAGGCGACTCCATGAAGCAAAGTATGATAGTGGTTCTCTCCAATTAAGGTGATGGGATACCCTTGCTCTAGAGACAAACTAACCACATTCGTTCCCGCGTCTTCTTGTGTGAAAAGGCTACCTTCCTTAATCCCAAATTGCTTGACCAACGATTTAATCGTTTGGTCCCCAACCATATCAAGTAGATAACCTTCCGCGTCAGAAATGACGATGAGAATAGGAGTGCCTTTTAATGACTCTAAAAGTTTGTGTGAAAAGAAGCTTACAACAGATAGAATTTCGCCATATGCCTCTCTTTTTAAAGTGAGCTCCTCCGAGGTCATAAACCTCTTTGGTCCAGGGACTTCATTTGGATCCATTCCGCATAATCGACACAATTCCTTGGATTTTGTAATATAGTCTGGTTCAGTTTTGGACATTTTTAGCACCTCTGCCCCGATAGTTGAGAATAGCTTCATGTAAATCCGTTCAAATCTAGTCTCTGAGTAGTATTATCGATAAGGTATAAAAATATAAGAAATGGAACCCCATAAAAGACGAAAAAAAGGATTAGTGATCACACTAACCCAATCAAAAGATAAATCGCCGTTCCCCAGATAAAGACGGCAGAGCATTTATTGAACAGCTTCATTAAAGTTCCTGTTCCATCTAATTTTTTCATAACCGCACCTGCAAATGTTAAGCCGAAGAACCACATCCAAGATACGAGAATACAAGTAGCCGTAAACAAGATTTGCTCTGTACCAACATATTTTAAGGCACTTGTCCCAATCACACCGACGATATCTAAAATGGCGTGAGGATTCAATAAAGAAACGGATAAAGCAAAAATGACTTGTTGACGGATCGGTATTGCTTTGTTCGTTTCATGTGTAGCTGGTTCAGACCGCCAAATTGCAAATCCCATGTAAAGTAAAAACAATATACCAACAATCATTAGACTAATCCGCAGCCATTCAAATTGTAGTACAATTACGGATAAACCAAAGACAGCTAAAAGAATTAAGAGTGTATCACAAATTGCAGCTGTAATGGTCGCAGGAAATGCCCGAAGTAGTTTTGGCTGTGTCGCTCCTTGTGAAAAAACAAATACATTCTGTACACCTAAAGGTAAAATAAGACCAAATGCTAATATGATTCCGTGTAGAATGGCTTCCATTGTATCAATCCTTTCCATTCCCATCTTACTATGATACAACTAAAAGAAAACACCCAATTGGATGGTTTTTAATCCATCCAATTAAGGAGAGGACTCATTTGAAGTGGAAACCAAATCGTCATTCACATTTGACCATACAAGAGCAAATTATAGATTGGATAAAATCTCATATAGAAAGTGGGGATTGGACTGTTGGCACAAAGATTCCAACGCAACGCAAACTAGCGACTCAATTTAATGTGAATCGAAGCACAGTTCAGCTTGCACTTGATGAATTAAAAGCAGAAGGACTACTTGAGTCAAAAATGGGATCAGGTGTATTTGTGTCGAATAATTCGTGGAATATCCTTTTGGACAGAGCTCAACCAAATTGGATTCAGCATATTGAATCAAGCATTCATAAACCAAACTACCACACAATTCAACTCATCAATGATTATGAGCAATATGATCATATTATCCGTCTTGGAACAGGTGAATTATCACCAGAATTACTCCCAATAAAAGAAATTGAACAATCATTAAAAGAGATTTCCCTTGAGGCAAGGTCAATCGGCTATTCATCCCCACAAGGAAATGAAAACCTGAGGAAAATACTTTGTGATTATTTACAAAAGCGAGGCATCCAAGCCGCACCTGAGAACATTCTTATTGTTTCTGGTGCTCTTCAAGCACTTCAATTAATTGCCGTTGGTTTATTAGAAGAAGGATCTGTCGTTTTCCACGAACAACCATCCTATTTAAGTTCTGTTCATCCATTTCAATCCGCTGGGATGCAGATGATTTCAGTTACACGTAATTCAACATTAATGGACAATTTAAGAGTGTTCAAAAGAAAAAGACAATCTTTATTTTACTGTGTGCCGACCTTACATAATCCAACAGGTTATAATTGGTCGATAGAGGAAAAAGAAAATTTATATAAGGCCTGCAATGAATTACAAATACCGATTATTGAAGATGATGTATACCATGAATTGTTATTCGACACGAGTTCAGCTGCCATAAAGTCCTTTGATACATCGGGGCAAGTACTTTATATAGGTAGTGTATCTAAAACGTTAAGTCCAGGGCTACGAATCGGTTGGGTTGTAGCACCTTCACCTGTAATTGAGCGATTAGCCGATATTAAAATGCAAACAGACTATGGTTCGAGTGCCATTTCTCAAGAGATCGTTGCACATTGGATTTCAACAGGATTATATGAAGAACACTTAACTAACCTTCGAGAACAATTGAAAAAAAGAGCATCTTACGTTGATCATATATTAGAGAAACAATTTAATAAGATTGCAACATGGAAAAAGTCGGAGGGTGGTTTCTATATTTGGCTAAGGTTCAATAAGCCTATTGTAAATAAGTCGCTATTTTTAAACTTACTTAACCAAAATGTTTTAATCAATCCTGGTTATATCTACGATTCAAGCGACTTACATCATATTCGACTTTCATATGCGTATGCGTCATATGAAGAATTAAAGGTAGGTTTAAATCATTTACTGGAATTAAGTCGGAACTCCTTTTGATGGGGGATTAGGGATGCACCACTTTCCAGTCCTTGAAGATTTATGTAATTATGTTTTTGAGACATTAATATGTTTTTCTTGAGCAAACTTTCATCAAAAGTTAGTATATAGTTTGGGACGTAAATTAGGAAGGAAGACAACATGGATAAGCGTATATATTTTTTAATGATCATTGCCTTTATCATAGGGATGGTTGAACTGATCATTAGTGGCATTTTAGATTTAATTGCAGAGGATTTAAATGTAAGTATCGGACAAGCAGGTTTGCTGATTACTGTTTTTGCTGTCATTTTTGCAGTTGCATCGCCAATTTTACTCGTCATGACAGCTAAATTCGAAAGAAAACGGCTAATGTTGGTTTGCTTATATATTTTTTTAATTGGTTGTATCGTAACAGTATTTGCACCTACTTATTCTATTTTGTTTTTAGGCAGAATTATTTTAGCTTTAAGTGGAGCGCTGTTAATCATATTGTGTCTAGTTATGGCCCCTAACTTAGTAGGGGAACAGCATAAAGGTAGGGCCATTGGGATTGTATCTATGGGGGTAAGTGCTTCACTAGTTTTAGGGGTACCGATCGGGCTTATCATGGGAGATAGTTTCGGCTGGCGAGCACCATTCGTACTTATTACTGTATTGACGGCATTATCAATTATTGGCGTACATTTATTTATGGGGCGTATAGAACCAAAACCTCAAATTCCGTTGAGACAACAGCTTACGGCATTTAAAAATCATAAAATCACATTGGGTTTAACAACAACATTCCTATATATGACAGGTCATACGATAATGTATGCCTATTTTAAGCCTTATTTAGAAGCAACCACTGATTTTAATGCTACTTGGATTAGTGTCATCTATTTCATTTTTGGTTTTGCTGCTGTATGCGGTGGAGGTCTTGGCGGTGTACTGGCAGACTTAATGGGTTCAAGAAAAACGATGGTTATTTCTTTAGTCGTTTTTAGTGCTTTATTCTTTGTATTTCCATACACAACTGATTTCTATCCAGTATTTTTCATTATCTTAATCATTTGGGGGATTCTCAGTTGGGCGATTTCACCTGCAATGCAATCTTATTTAATTGAAATAGCACCTGAATCCTCGGAAATTCAGCAAAGCCTGAATAATTCATCTCTTCATTTAGGTGTTGCTGTCGGTTCAGTGATTGGAGCTGGAATAGTGGATAAACTTTCAATCACAGTTAATCCTTTTGCAGGCGGAATCTTCATCATCTTATCTTTAATTACTGTAGTTATATCTGTTAGAAGTAAGCAAAAGAATACGTATAAAACAAGGAGCGCAATTTGAGTAATCAAGTTGTGCTTTTTTCATGTCCATGAAAAATTTCTTAGGCTCAAGAATCGAAGTTTTTGCAGGATTTTCCAAAAGGGTAGGAGAATAAAATATTTAAGTATTAATTAGGGGGGAAGGTTTTGAACCAAGAAGCTTTAAATGCGGTTTACGATTATCGGAAGGATTTAAGTGAAGGTAATCTTGAAAAGATAAATGCTTGGATATCGGATGATTTTATTGGTTACTTTGGCTACTACTCTGACAAGGAATATGAAATTTACCGGGCGGACTCTTATAAATTAGATAATATTGAAACGGTTAAGGGCTATGAAGGAAAAAATCCATATTGGATTTACACAGATTTAGCTCATAGTTTAAGGACCGATGATGAGATTATCTTATCTTCAATCGTAGCATTTTATTTGCAGGAGAAGAAAGTTGCAACCGCTTTAGCGATGGAGGTATTTAAAAAAGAATCAGGTGGATGGAAGCTATATAGGCAGCATATGGAAAGATATTCAAAATAGGTAAAAGAGATAACATATTTTTACAAAGGGGAATTCAAAGAATATGAATAATTGGTGGTATAGTTTTTACTTCATAGTTTTAGGGGTGGTGTCCTTTTTTACTGGAGAAATAGTCACTTTTGTCATGTTAGGGTTCATATTACTGGCTTTGAATAATATCCACTCTACACTAAAACAAATTTACAAACAAAATAATGATGACAAGCAAAATAAATTATAGGAGATTGAGTATATGAGCAAACCACTTTTAAAGGGGATGGAAGGGGTATTTATTCCTGTCAATTTTTACATTCTATGACCCAGACGGTAATCCACTAGGGGTTTACCAATAATTATATATTTTAGGAATTATGCATGGAGAGGTTACAATGTTAAGAAACGAAGAAGATGTAATAAAAATAATCTCTGAAGATGATCGGATGATGGAGATATTAAGAGCTGCGAAATCATTACAATTGCCTGACTGGTGGATATGCGCAGGGTTTGTACGATCAAAAATATGGGATACATTACACGGCTTTACGGAAAGAACGAATACACCTGATGTGGATGTTATTTTCTTTGATAAAGTAAACATAGATGAATCAACAGAAAAGATCTTAGAAGAAAAATTAAGAAGTCTTATTTCTGACATTCCTTGGTCGGTAAAAAATGAAGCAAGAATGCACGCTGTAAACAATATCCCACCTTATACATCTGCTGTAGATGCCATTTCAAAATTCCCTGAAACAGCAACTGCACTTGGGGTGAAAATAGACAATGAAGATAATGTGATTCTGACGGCACCTTGTGGAATAGAAGATGTTATTAATATGGAATTAAAGCCAACAATGTTTTTTACAGAAACAAAAGAACGGACTGCAATCTATGAGGAACGAGTTATTCAGAAAAACTGGAAGTCTACCTGGCCTATGATAAAAATCCATCATATATAAAAGGGAAGGAGGGGTATTTTGGGCTCAAATCCTAAACTGCCATTATCGCTTGAGGAAAAAGGAAAGCTTAGAATAGCAAAAATAAAAATCGGCGAAATATATAAGCTCAGTACCATCCAACTCATTCAAACATTAGACATCCAAGAGGATAGAGCTCGACTCATTAAAGGATTGGCGGAATTCCAAAACGTTCCATCAATCGGATTTAAATTAGCTTCTAAGCTCGTAAACCATTTACATATATTTTCATTGCAAGATATTAGACAAAAGGATGGGGCCGCACTAATTGACTTATTGGAGAAGAAATTAGGGGTATGGACGGATAGCTGTGTTGAAGATCAAATCCGCTGTGTTATTCACTATGCGAACAACCCGAATAGCAATAAGCAATGGTTTGATTTTACAGAGGAAAGAAAACAGTATCGTCAAATGTTTGGATACCCAAAGGACAGGCCTCAAAAAGCTTGGTATGACAAGGCATAGGTGAAAGGGAATCAATCTATGAAAGCAAAAAATATTAACATTCCAGAGCTAATGAATCATTATAAGGTACCCGGTTTAAGCATTGCGCTAATTGAAAAAAGACAAATCAGTGCAATAGAGAGCTATGGTGTCTTGCAATCAGGTTCTACTAAAAGGGTTAGCGAAAATTCCATTTTTAATGCTTGTTCGATTAGTAAGTTTCTAACGGGAATAGCAGTAATAAAATTAACCGAAGAAGGCCTCCTCAATTTAGATGAGGATGTAAACATAAAATTAAAATCCTGGAAAGTTCCTGAAGATAAATTCACTACACATAAAAAGGTTACTTTACGAAGCTTGCTTAGTCATCAATCCGGTATTGTAGACCCTAAACATAGTTTTTTTGAGTTGAAATCGAGTGTAGGTGTACCTTCAATGGTCGACATTTTAGAGGGGAAAACACCTTATTGCAACGAACCTATTGAAGTAAAATATGAACCTGAAAGTGAATTTCATTATTCGGATGCGGGCTATTGTATTATTCAGCAACTAATAGAAGACGTGACTGAAAAGCCATTTAAGCAAGTTGTAAACGAACTTTTATTTAAACTATTAAAAATGGAAAATAGCCTATTTGTTGCGAATACCTCAGATATAGGAAATGAAAACTTTTCTAGTGGCCATAACAAAAATGGTGAAGTTGAGGTTGGAAACTATCCTGTCTATCCTTACCCAGCGGCTTCAGGAATTTGGACGACTACTATAGATCTGGCCCGATTGGTCCTTGAATTTATGGACGCTTTAAAAGGCGAAAGCAATATTGGTATTTCTGCGAGTTATGCAAAGGAAATGATAAGTCCTCAAAGGGGTAAGAAGTGGTGCGGATTAGGAGTGTTTTTAAATGGGGAAGGAACAGAACTTGAAATGTCATCACTTGGTTGGGGAGTAGGGTTTCAATGTATGATAGTGGCATTTCCACATAGAGAGACGGGTGCGGTGATAATGACAAACGCTGAATTAGGTGTTCATCAAATGGAAGGGATTATCGGCGAAATATACAAATCTCTTGAAATATAAAAAGATAAACTGGAGGTTCCAGAGAAAATGAAAGTGCTATCTGTTAAAGATAATCCTGAATATACGAAAAGAGCGATTATCTATTTTCAAAGAAAATGGGCATCAGAACAAAGCATGATGGTATATGAGGATTGTATCGAACATTGTATTACGAGCCCAAGTCCACTGCCACAATGGTACCTCTTATTGGACGATGATAAAATAATTGGCTGCGCTGGGCTAATTACAAATGATTTCATTAGCCGAATGGACCTGTATCCTTGGGTGTGTGCAGTATACATAGAAGAGGAATATAGAGGAAATAATTATAGTTTGCTTCTGTTAGAACAGGCCAAAAGGGATGCAAAAGCAGGAGGCTTTTCTAACTTATATCTTTGTACGGATCACATTGGATTATATGAAAAATTTGGTTTCAAGCATATGGGTACAGGCTATCATCCGTGGGGAGAGAGTTCTCGTATTTATTCGGTAGGTTTGTGAAAAAAGATGTCTCCGGTGAGGGTTTTTGATGATAAGGAATTAGTTGAAAAAGATATGCTAAAAAGTATCAGCCGTTCGCCTTTAAAGTCACCTCATAGCAATTATAAATAACAATTATAAGCAGTTTAATGGTTTAAAGAACAGTTCTAGTCGACTAGTATTTTATAAAAAAAATGCAAAAAAAGCCTTGTGGTTTGACTGCCACAAGGAGCTTTTGCTTTTAGTATAAAGTAGGGATTGGATTACAGGCAACCGTTTCAATAAATCTTTCATCAAAACCATAGTATGTCCAGAATGTACCAGTCCACCTATATCCTGCAACCTCACCATATTGTAGGTAGGTCGGATAAAACCAAAATCCCTCCCCATTAACTAACCAAACATATGTGTAGTTATTTAAACAGTCGACCAAATAGTGTGAAGGAAACGGTTTTGGTGGAACATATGGCGGTGGAGGGGATTGTGGTTGTTGTCTCATTAAACCTTGAGGTCGAAAAAATACCATATATTTTTTCACTCCTTCATTAGATAATTACCCAACATAATATGCTGAAATTATTAAAGGGTTATAAATTCAGGTGAAAACCAAAGTGAATTAGGATCAAATTTATCCAGTTTAGCTCAAGAAGAAGGAAAATCTTGAAATTGAAATGAAATAGAAAGTTATGGAGAGAGCAAAATGGTCATTCGTAAACTAAATGTAACTGAAGAGCCCCCAATGGATTTGTTGTTATTAGCTGACCCTTCAAGGATGCTTGTTGAGGAATATATACAAAGGGGAGAGTGCTTTGTAGCCGAAAGTGATAGGCAAATCATTGGGGTGTATGTGCTACTCCCGACAAGACCTGATACAGTGGAGTTGGTAAATATAGCAGTAATAGAAACCCACCAAGGCAAAGGCTTGGGGAAACAACTAGTAATGAATGCAATTGAAGTAGCTAAGTCAAAAGGATACAGAACTGTAGAAGTCGGTACTGGAAATTCAAGTATCGGACAAATAGCACTTTATCAAAAATGTGGTTTTAGAATTATTGGAGTTGATATAGATTTTTTCATTAGGCACTATTCAGAAGCAATTTTCGAAAATGGTATACAGTGTAGGGATATGGTGCGATTATCTCAAGATTTGTAATCAGAATAATAAATAGGAGAATCCTTTAATGGCTCCTCTCATTATAAAATTCATCTTTATCTGAAGAATCTACAACCTCCAAGAAAGATGATAATCTAGAAGTTGTATGTTGGGGCTTACTTCGTCTAGCTTTTGAGTAAGTAATTCATGTTCATCTTTTATAGTAATTATTTCTTCTTTTTATCTAGTAATTTCCGTTTTTTGTTTTTCTATAGTTACCTCATTATTAGAGAGTGGGCTGTTAACATTTTTATTAGAACAGCCCGAAATTATTAGTAACAAAAATAAGCGATAATCCTTCTTTGGGATTATCGCACCTGTTAGTTGAGTAATGCTATTTATTTACTTATGGTATCAAACAACTCAACATCTACATTATCAACATCATTCCAACTATAAAACTTTTCTAAATGCCATTTATCTATTAATCTTATATAGTTGTTAGCATCAATCCATTTATGTAATTCGTCATAAGAGTTCTTTATCTTATTATTTGCCCCTTTATGTCTCGTTACAGCATATCTTTGAGATGGGACAGTTAGTGTTACCATATCAGATGGAATATCCTTATAATCTTTTACTTTGACACAAACCCAATATCCATCTTTATCATCAGTTTCATTTTCAACAACAAATGCACCATATTGTTGTAATGGGTTTACAACCTGTTTAATTTCAGTTATACGCTCACTTAAACGAAATGATGCTTTAGGAATTTCAACTACGTATTGGTCACCAGAACATAAAACTCGAAAACCTACTAACTTTAATTCACCAAGTTCTTTAATAGTCTTATTCTGTACTTTTGTTTCTGACAATGTACTCCCTCCCTTTACATTACAATTTCTACAAAAACACTTTGGATACCTTTTTTTCTAACTACCATGAAAATTCATTCTCTGTGGTGAAGCGCTGATTTTTGCGATTCATGGATGGCTTACGGGTGCGTTGATCCAAGAAGGATTAATGCACTTTTTTGTTGAATTCCTTATTGAACAAACGGGACATTTTGTTTAAGAAGGAATATCAATTAACTTAGATTTGCTAATAGTCGTATGAAAAAAATCGTCTACAAATTCTATAGATAGAGGAGAAGAGGAGAATACGCTATTGTTCAAAAATGGATAAGCTTTTTTATTGAACGATATAATGAAGTAGTTTTCCGGGCACTAAATTACAACATTAGACTGGGGAACTGCTCTTTTTTTGTTTTTTTATTTATTAATAAAGTGTAACTTTTTATAGATAGTTACGTCATTAAGTCAAACAATTTTTTAGTAAGAATTCCATTCATAGAAAGAGGTGAAGTAAGTGGGAGAAGATAGCTCATTAGAAAAATTAAATGAGTGGTACAACAAATATAGTGATGATATTTATCGATATGTTTTAATGATGACTGTTGATCAGGAATTAGCTAAAGATGTAACACACGATACTTTTATTAAAGCATATAAACACATGGAAAGTTTTAGAGGGGAAGCAAGTGCGAAAAACTGGCTGTATCGAATTGCACATAACACGACTATTGACGAAATACGAAAAAGGAAGCCGTTACGTTTTATGGTTAACACTTACACTTCTATTGCAACAAATGACTATCTTCCAGAAAAAGTAATACAATTAGGGGAAAATGAGGAGCAGCTTTATCGTTCACTTCAAAAGTTAAAAAGGTCATATCGTGAGGTAATCATATTAAGGAAAATAGAAGAACTAAACATCCGAGAAACAGCCGAAATATTAAATTGGACCGAATCTAAAGTGAAAACTACCTTGTTCAGAGCATTAGAAGCCTTAAAAAAACAAATGATTAAGGAGGGCTATGAGCATGAAACATTCTATAGAAGAAACGAAATACGATGATACTTTAAAAGGTTTGCAAAATATCAAATTAACAACTCAAGAAAAGAATGACATCCACGTAAAGATGATGGAATCTGTAGAAACATCAAAACGTGGGAAAATAAATAGGGATATGCGTCCAATATTCAATGCCATTTTATCTGGGATATTATTATTTATTGGAGGATACTTCCTAGTTAACCAAATCATATATTCAGAGGAAGGAAAGTTTGGCCGAGAACACGAAGAGATTCAATCTCCATATACTGAGATTGAACAGGAAATATCAGATGTATTGCAATCACCTGTGTACATTCCATATCATGAGAATCTTCCAGTGAGAACAGCAATGTTTCTTATAGAAACAACTGGCTCGGTCGAAAGAGAAGAAATAGAACGAAAGCACGGATCAGCTGTTATTGGTTATAGTAAGCTAGAAGCGGATCAAGCTGATGCGGCAGAATTAGAACGATTAAAGGAACTAGGGGCACATAAATATGCACCTTTCGAGTTTGTATACGGTGAATTTCTAAAACCGGAGAAGTACGAAGCTACAATTTTCATTATGTCCGAAAAAGCAAGTCGAAAAGACCTGATAAATTCAGCTTTTTATGGTAAAGAAAGAATAATAGCAGGACATACTGTTAAGTATAGAGTAATTGATACTGGATCACCACTCAACGCCAAAGTATACCGTTTTAGCTTTAAAGTAGATAATACTTTTTATTCATACACTTTCCCATCAAGAAATGTAACTGAAGAGGCTGCATACACATTTGTAGAAAAATCATTAAAACAAATACTAAAAAGATAGTCTAAGAAGGATCGTTATTTTGACGGTCCTTTTTGGTTCAAGTAAACAAAACTCTCATGTTTGTTACTAAATTTAAACTATGTAAAGAAATGTACTAAATCAAATGGGTGCGATGATTCAAGGATTATCTCTTGTTTTTTTGAAATTAATAAGCGAACGGGGCAGTTTACATAAAAAAGGAGAAATAATTATTTTCTAGAATAAATATAGATAATTAGATTATTTTTGCTGAGGCACGGTGATTCACCAAATGTCGGAGATGAAATGACAAGAGGGTTATCTTAAAAAGGCGATTAGTCGTTCAACGAATATCTGAAAAAGTGCCTAAATTGGCAAAAGAGGTGAACCCCCGATGAAATTAAGGGAGCATAAAAGCTTTGTTCGTTTTTGGACTGCATCTACAACTTCAAACTTTGGCACATATATTACGACCATTGCTCTGCAAGTATTGGTGGTGGTTAATATGGGAGGCAGTGCTGTTGATGTTGGCTGGGTTTCAGCATCTAGATGGCTTCCATATGTACTGTTGGGATTAATAGCGGGGGTTTTGGTTGATCGTTTTAACCGAAAGACTGTACTGGTGGTAACAGATATGGGGCGTGGCATTTTATTTGCTTTTATTTGCTTATTCGCTGTCACAGGAGTACTCAGTATTGGCTGGCTAATGATCCTGCTGGTGCTCTTTGGCGCAATGTCTCTTTTTAATGATGTTGCCTACCGGTCCTTTGTGCCACAATTGGTCCCTCGTCCTTTATTAACACGTGCATATGCAAGGCTAGAACAAAGCGCAGCTGTTGCGGAAACGAGTGGTCCAGCTATTGGAGGTGGGCTTGTCTCATGGATCGGTGCACCTTTTGCCCTTCTTGTAGATGCCGTATCATATCTGTTTTCAGGTATTTTAATGTCCTCTGTTAAACACCAGCCCTCAGATAAAGTAAAGGTTGGTCCACTTGGTCAGCAAATCAAGGAAGGTTTGCAATGGGTCTACAAACACCAATACCTTCGTACACTCGCATTAAACACGCACGTCTGGTTTCTCTTCCACAGCATGACGATGACGGTCCTAGTATCCTTTTTTTTGATTGAGCTTGGCTTCGCTGCCTCGCAACTTGGGTTTGCCCTCGCCGCTGCAGGTGTCGGAGCGGTTGCTGGAACCTCTCTATCTACTCGAGCCGGTGAGCGCTTTGGTGTCGGGCGTGCAATGGCTTTTTCTCGAATTCTCTATGCTCCAGCAGTGATTGTGATGGCATTAGCTCCAGAAGCTACCAGCTCAGACCCGCAGAACGTAGCTCTCATTTGTGCGGTTGTAGGGCAGCTATTGTACGGCTTTGCTATGGGAATCGAGGGTCCTCTCGAAATAGGTTTTCAGCAGCATGTCACGCCATCACAACTGCAAGGTCGCATGAACGCAACGATGCGATCCATCAACCGTAGTGTGGTCATTATCGGCGCCCCACTAGGAGGTGCCATCGCCGACGGACTAGGGTTCCTAACGGCTTTATGGATTTCGATAGCTGGTCTAGCTTTATGCGGACTATGGTTCAGTCTTTCATCGATGAGAAAAGCTCAAATAAAAGAATGAAATCTAAAAAATGCATTAAAATAATAATTAAATGTAGAATCTAGTGTAGGGTCAGAGCGCGTGTTGCAAATAATAGCAGGTATGATGAATTACTTCGTACAACAAAATATCAATACTACCGGAATTCGCTGCCTTCTTTTAAACTCTTCCACCTCTGAAAAGTGCTCGCGTATTGGAGTCCCCTCACGCAAATCAGCGACTTTAAAACCAGACAAAGTCAAAGCACGGAAATACTGTTCAATTGTCCGATGGTATTTGACGACTACGTGGCCAATCCATGATTCCTTTCTTTCTCCCTCCGAAAAATAGTCATCTACAATCCAGTTTCCACGTTTATCCCCTGCTTGTTTACTTATGAAAGAAGATGTTATGAGCGGGTGCTGTACACTGAAGACAAACTTTCCATTCTCTTTTAATGTACTATACACATTTTGAAAAAGGGACTGAACATCAGAAACATAATGTATCGCAAAGCGGGAAGTAACAATATCAAATTGGTTCGCAGGGAAGTTGTATGTTTCCATGGTTTCATGAAAAATGGTTCCGCTCAAACTGTCTAAATTAAGCTTTGCGGCTCTAACCATCTGCTTAGAACCTTCAACACCAGTGTAAAACACTGCACCTTGCCGAAGTAAATCTTTACCAAACGAGGCATCTCCACAACCTAAATCTAGAATTCTTTTATTTTGGACATCACCGATGATTTCATAGATTGCTGGGCCTTCGATTGCATTATTGGGACTATCCGTCCTACTCCTTCGCTTCATATAATTTGTAAAAAAATCCTCCTGGTCGTATGCGTTCGATCCCCTAAATTCCATACAAACCAAATCCCCTTTCACACTATTTTAATCATTGCTATTGGCTATTTTACCATGTATTGTAAAATTATGGACATAGCTTTTGGAGTGTTTAATTCAAAGTAGAAAGGAGTATTTCGAAATGCTGAAAATCCTTGAAAAATTAAGTGAAATAGAATCAGGCGAAGTGGGATTGATTATCTACTCACAGCTCAAACAGAATATTGTATTGTCGAAAAATGAGAAATTAGTAGTACCTCTTGCTTCATCTGCCAAAGTTGCAATTGCCTTTTGTGTAGCAAAATCAGTAGAGGGGGGACAATGTAATTGGAATGACATTGTTCCAAATATTAGTTTTGATCCAAACGAAGATAGCAACGAATTATATCCTCATTTTCAAAATAGTGAGAATCTAGCTCTCCGAGATGCTGTTGAAGTAATGATAGCCTGTCACGATCATTCACTTGCAAATAGTATTGTTCATTTTTTAGGTGGATGGAAAAAGGTTAATAAAACTGTTAAATCATATTTTAGTAGATTGAATATATACCAAGATCCCAGGAGTTCAGATAACAATGGTAAATTAAATCATCTAATGAAACTCCTGTATGAAGTATATCTAGGGTATAAAAATAATTCAGAGTTATGGTTTCCTATTATCAATGGCTTAGTTAGGCAACGGGGGGAAATAGACGGAATACCGTCCCATTTTTTAAATCACATGACTGGAGGATTAGAGGACCTAATTGTCGACATTGGGATTATAGGTGAATTCACCCAATATCCATTATTGTATGTTTTGGGTGCTAAGAATCTCCCCAATCGGTATCAAGAAAGATTGGCGGATGAAAAAGTTCTGGAAGCTATGAAATTAATTTATCATGAGTATTGTAATGAAGGAGACGGGCGATAAAGAAAAAATATGGTTTCATGAAGGAGAATGCCAGTTGAGTGAATGGAAGGAACTTATCCAGGATTCGCAAGAGAGATGGGAAAAGAATGCGGAACATTGGGATGATTATATGGGGGAAGAGAGCAATCGATTTCATCGAGAACTGATTCGGCCAAATACTGAAAAACTATTAAGCATAAAGTCAGACCAGACCATTTTAGACATTACGTGTGGCAATGGCAATTTTACAAAGAGACTTGCGGAGTTAGGAGCAAATGTTGTTGCATTTGATTACTCAGCAAAAATGATAGAACGAGCCAAAATAAGAACGAAGGCTTACATAAATCAAATCGAATTCAAAGTGATAGATGCCACCAGTTACGACCAAATGTCCGAATTCGGCATTGAAAAATTTGATAGCGCTGTTGCAAATATGGCTCTTATGGATATTGCGGATATTACTCCACTAGTCAAGTCCCTAAGTAAAGTAATAAAACCAAATGGAATTTTCGTTTTTTCCATCACCCACCCTTGCTTCCAACCACCTGGTGTTCGAAAAAACACGGAAACGGAAGATAGGAATGGGAATGTGGTCACCACGAACAGCATCCAAATCTCAAAATATCTCACTCCGGAACCTTACATAGCGATTGGTATTAAAGGCCAGTCCATCCCACATCTTATGTTTCATCGCCCATTATCGTATTATCTGAATCTATTTTTCGAATCCCATTTTGTATTAGACGGTATGGATGAGCCAAGCTTCCAAAAAGAAACAGATAAGTTTGAGTGGAATGAGATCCCGCCTGTTCTAATTTTACGGTTTCGTAAGGTGGGGTAAGAGCATGAAAAAGATAATCATTGCTATTATAGGGATCGCCATTATTCTTGGTGTTTTATATGTAAAAAGCGGTTCGACAAGTTTCGATAATGTTGTTTCAGGCACGCCCACAATAACCTCTATTGAAATAATCAGAGGCTCTGATGACAAAGAAGTCGTAATTGACGATAAGAATAAGGTTACCAATTTGATGAATGGGTTTTCCATGACTGAGTTAAAAGAAAAATCCATGGGATCCATTGAATTCGATGAATCTTATTGGATTACTCTAAGAGCAGACGGTAAACGTAAATTTGGTTTGACCATTTATGATGAAAAATACATCTTGGTATTTGAATATGAATCTTCTAAACAAAACAGTTATCGAATCATCAGGGGATTTGACTCATCAAGTATAGAACAATATTTTCAATAACGGGCACTGTCCCTGTGTCCCACGTAAATATAATAAAGGGGGAGTCAAAAAGTATCAATATTTCAATGGCTTAGTGATAAGAGAAGGAACTGATGGGGTTCCTGCTGAATATGTTGAAGCTCTTATTTGAAGATGCTGGATGGGCAAGGAATACTCCTGAATGGCAAAAAGAAAAGTTTTCGCTTATATTTAAAAATTCAACATGGGCATTTACTGTTTGGGATAATAACAAAATGATTGGTATGGTGAGGGTTATCTCAGACCAAATAATGGCTGCTAACATTATGGATCTAGCTGTTTTATCAGAATATCGTGGAAAAGGTATAGGAAAAAAGCTCGTGGAACTTTGCGTTCAAAAACTTCCCCATGGTGATTGGTTTGCGCACACATCAGCTAACAATTTCAGTATCTATCAAAAGTGTGGTTTTGAAGTAAGAGACCTAACCGAAAATGGTACTTGTGCGTATTATGGATATATACATGCACGGAAAACTGGACATAGATAGAAGTTTGTTGACTAATTGGTCCGATAGTTGTAGATCACAATTTTGGTAAATCAAGAGTTTGAAGATTAAGTTGTTTTTTCAACCAGTTCTTTATCCCTATCGATAATTTTGTATCAATGCTTGGGTCTGTGAAGACTAACCCTTATAATGAGGGTATAGATGTTTTAGGAGGAAAATCAATGTACATAACTGACGAAGCAAAGCAATTGTTGGAAAAATCGGGTGCGGCGGGAATTCGTCTATACACCGTTCCAAGCAGCAGTGACGGACCGCAAATTGCTTTAGCAATAGAGGAACCACATGAATTTGACCGAGTTCAAACAATCAAAGGAATAAAAGTAGCCTTAGACCCAAGCGTAACAGGAACTGAAATCTTAACGTTAGACAAAGAAGAAAATGAAAATGGTGTTGGATTAGTATTATCAGGTCCAGGAAGCTATTCGTAAAAGGAGGAAAATCATATGCCACTTAAAAAGATTACACCTGCAGAATTGTTTCAGAAAATGAACGAGCAAGAAAAGGTGGTCCTTTTAGACGTAAGAGCAGAGGATAAGTACAATGATTTTCATATAGAAGGTCCCACTATCGAAAGTCAAAATATACATAAAGCTGAGATTTTTCAAATAGAGGAAAACAAAGGCAAGACGATTGATTTATTGCCAAAAGACAGTGAAATAATCGTAACCTGCACGACCGGAAACTCAGCAACTAAGTGTGCGAACATCCTTTCCGAGCACGAATACGATGTTGCTGTATTAGAGGGCGGCATCACAGCGTGGAAGGAATACTTAAAAACGAAATAAGACAACGAGGGCGATTGCTATAGTAAGTGCAATCGCCTTTTTCTAGTAACTGAAACTTTATCAGAAAATGAAAGTCTAATTCAAGGGGTGGTTCTTTTGAAAAAGAAAGTCATTTTAATAGTAATATCGTTTTGTTTTTTAGTTGGCTGCGATCAAACCGTTACAGTCACTACAAGTGAAAAACCCGATGCCGAAGAGACTTTGAGACTGGATAACAAAGCTGATATTTTTCAATGGAAGGGCAGCATCTATAAAACAAATATTGATTGGGTAGATGAGCTTGAACTTACCGAAAATGAACAAATTGGTGAGATACAATTTAATGCATCGAAGGCAGAGGATTTTAAGGATGGCGGAGCGAATTATTTACCACTGGGTGCGAAAATTTTTACAACTAAGGAACGCAATGATATTTTAATCGTGAAATATGAAAATGTGATGAAACTCTATTTAGTTCTTACTGAAGGCTAAAATAGTAGAAATCCCTCATGATTATCTAATAGAAACATATATTTACTTTATTCAGTGGATGTCCCCCACTTCATTAAGTGGTTGACAAAAGTATTGGATTGAGAATTTCCTTGGATGGTTCAAACCATAGCTGAATAAAGTAAAAGCCTCCGGCGGATGCCACGATTTTTCAAAGGAAATTTTTCGAGCTTGCTCGAAAAAAATCGGGCGCAAATACGCCAAGGCGCATTTGATTACGACTAGACCTCCTGCTTCAAAGACATATATCAGAGGGGAGATGGCAATATGAGTTACGAGATGCGGATTGCGACCATGCTGGCTGATCAGATCGAGAGCTTTATGCAATTCGTTCAAGAAAACTATGATAATAAACATAAATCCTACGTGGAAAATCCCGATAAATTGTATCAGGTCAGGCTTTTAATCGAGGAATTTAAGTTCCAACTTAACGCTGCTGAACTACGGAGAATCAACCGATTTTCTTGGAATGCAAGGTACACACATTTATTAGTCGATGATGTTAAAAAAGGATTGGATGTTATTGAGGAATATGTCGAGCGGAACTACAACGATTTATTTATTTTAACTGGTAGACTACACACGTTACGGAGCCTCTGTTCTTCTTTCCAAATTTGATTTTAAGAGGTTGACTATGTTTGGAATTAAAAATAAACCGACTGGCTTTTTTATCTTGTACTCTCGGAGTATACACACTGGGTTTTCACTATGGTGCTCTTTAATAACAATAAAAGTTTCTTCCAATGTAACCCCAACACTGATGTAAATATCTAGTTCACCATTGCTTATATTTGAAGGTTTTGGTGATTTTTATTTTTTGGGAAACTATGAAAAAGGATAAATGCCATTTCTGTTGAAGTAAATACTAGAAGTTTGTTACACGGAGGAATTTCAAATGTATTCATATACAATCTGTTTTATCAAACAAGGAAATAATATATTGCTGCTAAATCGGGATTCCCCTGAGTGGATGGGGATCTGGAATGGTGTTGGGGGTAAGTTGGAGAAAGGCGAATCCCCATTTGAATGTGTGATGCGAGAAATTAGGGAAGAAACGGATATTGAGATGAAGCCGGAAAACGTTTGGCATAAGGGAAACATCACCTGGACGAATCCAACCCATTCTTACATTGACGGAATGTATGTATTTGTGGCAGAGTTACCTGAAGCCTATGAATACCAAACACCACTCAAAACCGATGAAGGCATTTTAGATTGGAAGGAATTGTCCTGGATCCTACATCCGAAGAATGTAGGATTAGCTAATTTAAAGTACTTTTTATCCGAGATACTTAATGACGAAACGAATTACGAACATCGATTTGTGTATGATGGGGACGATGTCGTGGATTTCTCCAGAATTCCATTAGTCGAACCTGTTCTAAATAGGTAAGATAGCGAAGCGCTAATCTATTGATTAACGCTTTTTTGTTAATTGTGGAAATATGTTTGGAGGAACTCTATACATGAAAAGGTTAGTGATTATGACTGTAGGCAAAACACATAGCGGGAAAACAACATTCGCAAGAGCATTGGAAAAAGAGTTAACCAACTCTATTGTAATGGACCAGGATAACCAAGCTGAGTTCATAAATACTTACTACAAGAATTTACAGCTTAAAAATGGCCCAAATACTCTCAAGCATGCAATTTCAAGACTACTTGTTGATTATGCGATCGAAAACACTGATTCTCATTTAATTATCTGTAATTCGAATCGAAATCGAATAAGTCGTCATAATCTACTAGAGGAATTGTTTTATAAAAATGAGTTTGTCCGCATCCTAGTCCATTTCGATATTCCTGATCCTGTTCTTCTATCAAGGGTAGCCCACAGTCAACGAAACACAAATATCTTAAGAGGAGCTTCCACTTTTAAAGAGGTACTTTGTCGGCAGCAAACTGAATCGCTCAGTGAAGATATATCAGATCCGATTGAAGGTGAAGTAGATTATTTTTTCGTAATTAAGAACAACGATGAGGTAGATTCTGTTATTGAAAGAATCATAGAAATTTCGAGAAATAGTTAGTTAAATGTCCTTTTTAGGTTAGAAAAAGTTTCCCAGTGTAAAAGGAAAAATCCTGTCGATATGGAATATAAATATCATGGCAGGTGGTTGAATTTGGAAAATGAAATCGCTAAGCGAATCCACATAATCGGTTCGGTTGGAAGTGGTAAGACAACATTTGCAAAACAACTTTCTTCAAAGTTGAATATTCCATTCTATGAGCTAGACAATGTTGTCTGGATAAGGGATAAATCTGGGGATATAAGGAGAACTGAAAAAGAGAGAGAAGAGTATCTCGATACGATTCTTCAATCTGAAAGTTGGATCATAGAAGGTGTTCATAATGAAGAGTGGGTATCAAGTAGCTTCCATCATGCAGATTTGATTATCTTTCTAGATCCCAGTTATTCAACCCGGACATATCGCATCATAAAAAGGTTTTTGAAACAAAAAATCCGGATGGAACATTCAAACTACAAACCGACATGGAAAATATTCTTTAAAATGTTCAAATGGAACCGCCATTTTGAAGAAGTGGGTAAGCCAAATTACTTAAGTAAGTATATTGTATATAAGAAAAAACTGGTTATTTTTAAAGATAGGGATCCTTTAAAACAGTTCATTAAGGAAATAAGTGAGGCCAAGTTATGATCACTCTCTATATTACAAGACACGGAAAAACTGTATGGAAGGGAGTAGCCCAACTTGCGAACGAATTTATATTTTGTACGTCACGCTCATTCGATCTACACCCCTGAAGAATTAACAAGACCGCTATCAGAAAAAGGCAAGGCGGACGCACAAAGAGTAACTAGCATATTTGCAAAAGAAAAGATTGATGTAGTTCTATCTAGCCCCTATAGAAGGGCGATTCAAACAATAGAGGGAGTTACGCAAACTATTCGCAAAAACGTAATAATTATAGACGATTTTAAAGAGAGAAAATTGTCTGAAGGTCCTGCCGAGGACTTTGATTCAGCCATTCGAAAGGTGTGGGAGGATGAAAGCTTTTCTTGGGAAGGTGGGGAATCAAATCTTATGGCTCAGAAACGGGGAGTCGAGGCAACACATAGGATACTAGAAAGCTATGAAGGAAAAAACATCGTGGTCGGAACTCATGGGAATTTGATGGTCTTAATTATGAATTACTTTGATAAGAGGTATGATTTTTCTTTTTGGAGTAAGCTTCATATGCCAGACATTTATAAACTCACTTTTGAAAATGACAAATTAAAGGAAGTAAAACGAGTCTGGCAAGTATAAGGAGGAGAAGGCATGTTTGATCCAATTTCTGCAGTATTAAACTTAGTTTTTTTCGTAATTATCATCTATCTAATTTCACGGGTTGCTCATTTTATGAAGAATGTCACAAGTAAGCTGAACGAGATTGATAGAAAGATAGAAGAGATAAAGCAGAATCAATGGTAAAGAACAGTTAGGGAGTGAACAATGACCTTGAAAAACTTATTAATGGGGGCTTTCCTTATAGCACTCCTAACTGGATGTTCATCTGATTTAGGAAAAGTCATCGCGAGCGAGAAGACTGCTCCGTCTGATATACATGAAATTGGAAGTATACCAAACGAATCCCCGTACATTACCTCTTTAGTACTTAGAGTCATGAATACGGAGCAACTAACCGAAGCTTGGGATTATTTTTCGATAAAGAAGAAAACTTTTCAAGGAGATTTCGACAAATATAATTACTATTTTGTAAGTATTAGAGAATCGAGCAGTTGTCCTTTTAAATTAAAGGATGTAACCGTGAATGATGATAAAAAAGAAATAAATTTTTATTTTAATGAAAAGGGTGGTTCGTGTAATGCCGATGCAACACCTAGAACGGTTGTAGTCGAAGTGGATAAAAACGATGCGATTCGTTTAGAAAATTCATCTATTGTCTACCACAGTGGAAATCGTGAGACAAGAACTACCGAAAAAATTAGGGATTAGAGTGAGGGTAAATAATGTTAAGAATAAAACCATTAGATGAAAAAGATTTTGAATTAATAAGAGAAGCAGAAAAGGTCATTGAAAAGAATTATAGATATGGTCGACATCATATTGGCGCTGCAGTTCGAACAACATCTGGAAATGTGTATGCTGCTGTACATTTGGAAGCCAATGTTGGAAGAATCGCCGTTTGTGGAGAAGCGATGGCAATGGGGAAGTCCATCTCTGAAGGAGACCACGAATTCGAAACAATCGTAGCAGTTGCACATCCCCATCCCCATGAAAATATTGAAAAATGCTGGGTGGTTTCCCCTTGTGGAATGTGCCGGGAGCTCATAAGCGATTACGGAAAAGATACCGATGTAATTATTTCGTACAACGGTGAATTAGTAAAATGCAATGTGATGCAACTGCTGCCTGAAAAGTATGGAAGTGAGCTCGAATAGAATTGGGGGTCGAACGTTTGAAGACCACGAAATTAAGAATCGCATGGATTATTCCAAATGTATTCTGTTAATTAATGTTGATTGGATTTTCTAATGTAATATTTATTAATTCAGAGCTGCTGGATACTGGAAAATTTCTGGGTTTATGGGTATTTATTATGCTTGCTCTTTTCTTAGTTTCCCTTATCGGAAGTTTTCGGATATGGACATGGATCAAGGAAGGGAAATTATAATTTATTATCAAAAAATAAAACCCCAATTTTTCAAGGAGGACGTTTTTTGGAAGATAAAGACAATAAGCCATCAGAAAGGAATATAGGAAAGGAGCCACTTAAATGCCTATTTGCCAAAAGTGTTATGAAATATGGAGTTGGAAACAAACCATCAAGAAATCCTTAACATATAAAAATGCCATGAGCTGTCCCTATTGTGGGGAAAACCAATACATTTCCTCCCGTACAAGAAAGAGAACCGCTGTTATTGGTTTTATCGCACCTGCCTTAATACTTGTGAATCTCTTTTTAGATTCACCACTTGTCATTTTGTATACAATGATGGGTTTGATTCCGCTTTTTATAGTGATTTATCCTTTTTATCTTGAACTTTCTAATAAAGAAGAGCCCTTATTCTAATACCTATCTTTCAACCTATCCTGAAAAAGTGGATCCATTAAATATAGAAACTTCAGTAGAAAAATTAATAGTTCTATTTGAGGATGTATTAAATCAAAATTCCACTTTCACCATGGATCAAGCTTTGGAACAGTTACTAAAGAAGACGCTGGTATAAATTAAGGCTGAAATGCAGTCGTTGCAGGGTTGCTGTATTTCAGTACAATCATTTTTTTTAGTGATAATGCCATGTAATAGCTTTCATTCATACAAGACTTTTGATATAATATTTCTGAATATTATCAATTTTTTATATATAAAAAAGGGGGTTTGGGGAATGAAAAAATTTAGTCTTTGGTCTGTACTTGTTTTATTGGTGTTGTTAGTGAGTGCTTGTGGTGGAAGTTCGGAAACAGGAGGAGACGGAATTAGTGAGGATGGTACCTTAACAATTGGAGAAACCGGCCTTTACAAATCCACATCAGGTGATTTTGAGGTAACGATTAACAGTGTGAAGTATGAAACGGGTGAAGATGGCGAAAAGGCTCTAAGAGGTACATACGTTGTGGCAAACGCAACCGTAACAAGCAGATCATCAACAGCGGTAAATATAGAAAAAGCTGTACCATTTAAAATCTTTGTAGATGATGTCGTTAACTGGAACAATGTTACAGCTGGAAAGGAATTCAGTTTTGGTACTCAAATTTCAGGTGAAATTAAAGAAGGCGATTCGGTAACGGGTGAAGTTATCTTTGATGCGAGAGAATCTGAAACATATACAATCTTACTCGGTGGAAAAACTGATCCTAACAAACTTGAATGGAGTCTAACCCCCGACGATTTTAAATAAGGATTAGAATATCTAGATATGAGGAAGCATTGATCTAAAGAGGATCAATGCTTCTTTTTATTTAATGAGGTGTTAACTCCAAATGTGGATATATATTTTTTTATACTGCTTTAATAAATTACCTTTTTAGTGGGAAATGTAAGAGAGATAAAAAAATAGATAGGGTGGTTCAAATGAAATATTGTAGAACAATAAAAATCATCATGATGTCAATTGCACTCCTTATTTTAGGTGCATGTGGTGGTGGAAACAATAATGGTACAGGCGCAGGATTAGAAGGTAGTGTCGTAATTGATGGGTCAGGAACCGTTTTTCCGTTAATGTCAAAGCTTGCCGAAGATTACATGATTAATGAACAGGAAAACGTGTCGGTTGAGGTAAGTAGAGCTGGGACAAGTGCTGGCTTCAAAAAGTTCCTGGTTGAAGGTGGCGGAACAGATTTCAATAATGCCTCCCGAAAAATAAAAGAAGAAGAGCTAACTAAAGCTGAGGAACTAGGAATAAAAGTGAAAGAATTAAAGGTTGCTCTAGATGGGATAACGATTGTTGTAAATAAGGAAAACGATTGGGCAACAGAGCTTACACAACAGGAAGTCGTGGACATATTCCTTGCGAGTGCAGGTAAAAAGAATTGGTCAGATGTTCGAGAAGGATTCCCTAACGAACCGATAAAAAGATATGGTCCAAACGAAAACCATGGTACATACGAATTCTTTTGGGAAACCATCATGAAAGAGCAGGATCTTGTAGAAGGAATTAATCTACAGCAGGATTATGCGACCTTAGTGGACTTGGTAACAAAAGATAGAAATGCTATTGCGTTTTTTGGATATGGTTACTACGCAAGCAATACTGATAAATTAAATGCGATAAAAATTGATTTTGGTAATGGTCCAGTAGAACCATCTCTTGACACGATTAAAGAAGACGGTGCATATGCCCCATTTACTCGTCCTGTATTTACCTATTTGAACGAGGGAAATGCCCAAGCGAAGCCACAGGTTCTAGATTTTGCTATCTATGCTATGAAGAATGCAGAAACAGCTGCAGCAGAAACAGGTTTTGCACCAATACCAGCAGCGGAGCTTCAAGCATCTGTTGATTATTTGGAAGGCTTAAATCAGCAATAATCGGCTAGAACGGGTATTCTTTTTATATTTAAGGGTGAAAGGGAGGTAAGGAATTGGGAAATCAAAAGGAATTAAGTGTAAGAGAGATCATTCAAGAAAAACAAAAAGCAGTAAGCTTTAACAATGTAACTGAAAAGTTAATGCCAAGGTTTTTGTTTATTATTGCAATCATCTCCATTCTTACGACAATTGGAATCCTATATACCCTTTTGAGCGAAGCGGTGCATTTTTTTAGAGATGTGCCCCTCCTCGATTTCTTTACAGGGACCGAATTAAAACCACTGGGCGCTAATGCGAAATTTGGGATTTTACCATTATTAACTGGTACTGTTATTTCCTCAACGATTGCGATGTTTGTAGCGATCCCGATTGGAATTATGTCAGCGATTTATTTAAGTGAATATGCCTCAGAAAAGGTAAGAAGAACATTAAAACCACTGTTGGAGGTACTAGCAGGAATACCGACCATAGTGTATGGGTTCTTTGCATTTACCTTTGTTACTCCTTTATTGCAATCGTTTATTCCTGGATTAGAACCGACAAATATTCTAAGTCCAGGTCTTGTAATGGGCGTCATGATTATTCCAATGATTGCGTCCCTCTCTGAAGATGCAATGAGCTCTGTGCCAAATGCAATGAGAGAGGGAGCTTTGGCACTGGGTGCAACTAGGCTAGAGGTAACATGGCGTGTTGTAATCCCGGCTGCGATTTCCGGAATTATCGCATCCTTTGTACTTGGTATTTCCAGAGCGATTGGTGAAACAATGATTGTCACAATTGCTAGCGGTAGCTCTAAAAATTTCACGTTTGATGTTACGCAATCCATGCAAACAATGACCGCTTATATTGTAGAGGTAACAGGCGGGGAGGCAGCAGCAGGATCAACTTTATACTATAGCTTATATGCTGTTGCAATAACGTTATTTGTATTTACGTTGATTATGAATCTAATTGCCCAATATATCTCTAAAAGATTTAGGGAGGGGTATTAATCATGAAATATGTGGATGCAAACCAAGTAGAGAAAAAGATGGGTTCACGACTCCTTACGAATCGAATTACGAAAATCATATTCCTTATATCCACATTATTAGGACTAGTTGTTCTAGTTTTGTTGTTTTATCGTGTGATTTCAGATGGACTAGGCTGGATTAATTTAGACTTTATAACCAGTAAATTATCTACAGATCCAGATAGAGCGGGAATTATGGGTGCCATTTTAGGAACAGTGTGGTTGATGGTTGTCGTTGCCCCAGTAACTATGTTCCTTGGGATAGGTACAGCGATTTATCTAGAGGAATACGCAACAAAAGGTAGGTTGCAAACCTTTATTCAAACTAATATTGCAAATTTAGCGGGTGTTCCTTCTATTGTTTTTGGTATTCTTGGGTTGACTGTCTTTGTAAGAGGGTTTGGACTTGGCAATATTGTACTTGCTGGCGGTCTTACGATGTCACTTCTCGTGCTTCCGATTGTAGTAGTGGCGAGCCAAGAGGCACTCCGAGCAGTTCCCCAATTTTTACGGGAGGCGTCCTATGGATTGGGAGCAACAAAATGGCAAACGATAAAAAAGGTTGTACTACCTGCTGCCATACCTGGAATCTTAACAGGTGTAATTTTAGCTGCATCACGTGCAGTTGGTGAAACAGCTCCACTGACTGTAATAGGAATTCCTGCGCTGTTAATTCCATTTCCAGATACTATTTTTGACAAGTTTACTGTGTTACCAATCCAAATTTATTATTGGACATTAGACTCAGCTTTGGTGGCGGAATATGCAAACTTAGCAGCAGCAACAATAATAATCCTACTTCTAATACTCTTGATTATGAACTCTATTGCAGTTATCATCCGAAATAAATTTCAAAAAAGGTATTAACCGTAACCTACTGGAGGAAAAAATAAATGCCAGTTGAAACTGAAAATAAACAGAAGTTTGTACAAGGAATCAATAAAAAGTCCGAGTCAACGGATACAAATAAGAAAATTGTATATGATACAAAGAATTTGAACTTATGGTATGGAGAAGATCAGGCTTTGAAGGAAATTAATCTTCAAATAGCTGAAAATGAAGTAACGGCCATTATTGGACCCTCAGGATGTGGGAAATCTACTTACCTTAAAACCTTAAACAGAATGGTTGAATTAATACCCATTGTTCGTACTTCTGGTGAAATTTTGTACAAAGGGAAAAATATTTTTAACAAATCATATCCAGTTGAAGCTTTAAGAACGAATGTGGGAATGGTGTTTCAGAAACCGAATCCTTTTCCAAAATCGATTTATGAAAATATCGCATATGGTCCCCGAATTCATGGGATTCGTAATAAGAAAATGCTAGATGAAATTGTAGAAAAAAGTCTGCGAGGAGCAGCGATATGGGATGAAGTCAAAGATCGTTTGAAAGAAAATGCCTATGGGATGTCTGGGGGGCAACAGCAGCGCCTTTGTATAGCGAGATGTTTAGCGATTGAACCTGATGTCATATTAATGGATGAACCAACCTCAGCACTCGATCCTATCTCTACTTTAAAAGTGGAGGATTTGATACAAGAATTAAAAAAGAATTACAGCATAATCATTGTGACTCATAATATGCAACAAGCTGCGAGAATCTCAGAAAAAACTGCATTTTTCTTGAGTGGTGAAGTCATTGAGTTTACAAATACAAGCAAAATGTTTTCAAACCCGGATAAAAAGGAAACAGAGGATTATATCACCGGTCGTTTTGGCTAAATAATAGGGGGTGATTGCGATGCCGGTAAGAGCGACATTTCAAGCAGAGCTTAACGAGTTAAAAGAAATGATCATACAATTAGGTAGTCAGGCAAAAGAAGCAGTTGGACAAGCCATCAAGGCCTTAAAAAATCAGGATGTAGACAAAGCTTTAAAAATTATTGAAAATGACATTCAGCTAAATATGATGGAAGAGGAAATTAATGACAAAGCTATTTTGTTAATAGCACAACAATCACCAGTAGCCATTGATCTTAGAAGAGTCATTGTTGCGCTTAAAATTTCCTCGGACCTTGAAAGAATAGGGGATTTAGCAGTAAATATTGCTAAATCAGTCATCCGGATTGGAACCCAACAACTGATTAAACCAATTGAAGATATACCACGAATGGCAGAGGTAGCAAATAAAATGGTGGCAGATTCACTTAGAGCGTATAGAGAGGAAGATGTTGAACTCGCAAAGAATGTTGCCAAGGTTGACGACGAAGTAGATGAGGCGTATGGAAGATTGACTAAGGAATTATTAGAGCTAATGACCCAAAAGCCTGATGATATTTCACAAATTACACAATTGTTATTCGTTTGCAGAAATGTTGAAAGGGTTGCAGACCACTCTACCAACATTTCAGAAAGCGTCCTTTATTTAATAAAAGGGAAAAGATATGATTTAAACCAATAGAGAATAAGGAGGTATCGCAATGAAAGATAGGAAATCAGAAGCTGAATCAGCTAATATTAAGATTAACCAAATACTTAGAGGAGAAGACGATAACGATTCATTTGATGTTGATTCTCTTTTAACTAATAATAACAGAGCACTTGTCTTGAAAAATATGGATAAAGAAACTGAATAGTAATGCAAGAAAATGCTTGGGCTATCAAGCATTTTTTATGTTTCAATGTTAATAATGTATTAAGTATTTGTTAGTAGCTGGTAATAGACCTTTTTCATATGTTTAAATAGTATTAGTTTACTGAAATGGCGAAATCATTAGGAAGCGATGGGAATGAATAGTTTGATAAAAAGATATGTGATTCTTACATTACTTATAATATTTGGTTTTACAACCATTGCATTAGCTATTACAGAACGGAAAGAAGAAGAACCTGTGAGCGCAGGTGAACCTTTGATCATTGCACATAGAGGAGCAAATGATCGGTTTAATGAACATACATTGACGGCTTATAAAATTGCATCTAAGGACGGAATTGATTATTTAGAAATTGATTTGCGGATGACAAAAGATGGTGAACTTGTGGCCATGCATGATGATACAATCGATCGCACGACTAACGGTAAGGGAGAGGTTTCTGATTATACGCTGGAAGAGCTAAAAAAGTTCAATACAGTGTCGACTTTCGATCATAAAAAGGTATCAGAGGAAATCCCGAGCTTGCGAGAGATTTTTGATTCCTTTTCGGACACTGAGAATTTTTATATTGAAACGAGACTTGTCAACAATCAGTTAGCCATGGAGGGAAAATTAATTGAACTCTTAAAAGAATATAACTTGCTTGATGACAAAAGAGTGATCCTTCAATCCTTCTCTACTAAAAGTCTAGAAAAGATTAACAAGTTGGCACCGGATATTCCACTTACACTATTATTTAAAAAAGGAAAATTTGATTTAAATAAGGCTATATCGTCAAACTATCCAATAGTAGGTATAGAATCAAGCGATGTCACACACCGAATTGTAAAGAAATTACACAACAACGGGATAAAAGTGCATGTTTATTTTACGGATAAGAAGATCCAAAAAAGAGAACAAACAAGGATGAAAGAATTCCAGGTGGATGGTTATTTTACAGATTACATTCTTTATACGAAGGGATTATGATGGGACTATGGGAATCACAATTACTAAAATTGATAAAGAAAAAGCCTGGGAAGTCCGGCATAAAGTCATGTGGCCAGATAGAGACTTTGATTACATAAAATTAGAAGATGATGACGTGGGTAATCATTTTGGTCTTTTTGAAGAAGACAAGCTGATTTCTGTTATCTCCCTTTTTATAACGAATAAAGTGGCTCAATTTCGTAAGTTTGCGACACTTCAACATGAACAAGGTAGAGGATACGGAAGTAGATTGTTAGATTATGTCATAAAGGAAGCAGAGAATCGTGACCTGAAGAGAATATGGTGTAATGCAAGAAAGAATAAGGTGGATTTTTATAAAAAATTTGGTTTGCAGGAAACCGACTTTACCTTTACAAAAGGTGGAAAATCCTATGTCATAATGGAGAAAGATTTAGAAAATTAAGGGGGAGAAGTAGATTGTTAGTTCGAGAGATTACACCCGCAGATGCGGAAGAATTTGTTAAGCTCACACAGCAAGTTGAAGAAACCTCAGAATATATGCTGTGGGAAGCGGGAGAAAGAAAAGCAAATCCCGACCAGCAACGAAAAATGATAGATAGAATCGGGTCAGATAAGAACTCGACGATTCTTGTTGCTGAGGAAGAAGGTCAATTGAGCGGTTTCTTAATGGCGATTGGCGGCAATGCAAGGAGAAACAAACATTCAGTATACATCGTTATTGGAATCTTGAAGGATTCAAGAGGAAAAGGCGTGGGTACCCAATTGTTTAATGAACTGGAAAAATGGGCGTTATCCCATCAAATCCACCGTTTGGAGTTAACTGTTGTAACTCAAAATGCGGCAGGTTTATCTTTATATAAGAAGATGGGATTTGAAATCGAAGGTACAAAAAGACATTCCCTGTTAATCAATGGTGTATTTGTCGATGAATACTATATGTCAAAAATTCTATAATTGAAAAGGTGTGACCATCCAAAGAAGGAATCACGCCTTTTTTGTGGAATTATTACAAACAAATGTTTCTTAAAGGGGAGAAGTAATGTGCTGAAATTGGAAAATCAACTAGCAGAATTTACTCGGATGCATGATGAATTTATCATAGGTTGGAACAAAGCAATGGAGACAGGGGACACCACTGCTTTAGAAAGAATGGCTGAATCCTATTTTGTTACATTCTTTAATGGACCTAATGAAAAACCAATGCTATTTAGTAGGAAAGAAGCGATTTGTGGGATGCGTGAATCAGTGAAGGAACTACTAGGAGCACAGAAGAAATTCAATAATCGTGTCATTCGTTTGAAGGATTTCGAGAATGCAGCTGTCTTCTACGAACTGATAATTGAAAAAGAGGAAAAGGTAATAGCAAGACTTTTTACAATCGAGACTTGGCAGCTTACAGATGAAAAGTGGATGCTTGTGAGGGAAGTAGAAGAACCAATTCATTCTTGAAATGGAGTGATTTTTATGAAAAACATCTATATTATTAGGCATTGCGAAGCAGAGGGACAGGAACCAGAAGCGCCCCTAACCGAAAAAGGCAAAATACAAGCTACTGATTTAGTTGCATTTTTTAAAAACAGGAAAGTGGGTCGAATCATTTCGAGTCCGTTCAAACGGGCTATACAAACGATTCAGCCACTCGCAAATGAATTAAATATCGATATTGAAACGAAGCATCAACTAGCCGAACGTGTATTAAGTTCAAAGAATATGCCAGATTGGTTTGAAAAATTAAGAGCAACATATGAGGATTTTGACCTTACATATGAAGGTGGAGAATCTAGCCGTGAAGCCGCAAACCGAATCATTGAAGTTGTCGATGATGTGATAAAAAGTGATTCCGAAAATACAATCTTAGTTACACATGGTGGCTTAATGTCATTGCTATTAAATCATTACAATACAAACTTTGGATTTGAGCAATGGGTAACACTGAGCAATCCTGACGTATACATTTTAAAACTAGATCAACCTATTACTCCTGAAAGGATTTGGAATGGTACATCATTTACTAAAGAATAACTACCAGAGAGCGTTGATTTTTATAGGTTAGCACTTATTTTTAATGGATGGAAAAAAGAATAAAAAAACTGAAACTTCTGTCAATATTTTGCGTAAATGTATTGAGAAGGGAGTGGTTTCCTTGAAAAGCTATATGATCCTTGTTTTTTTAGTGTTAGTTTTAGAACTAAGCGCGCTTTTCGGTATATCGCTGGTTTTTGATACAAACCTTGTCAACACCATGTTCCTTGGCTCCTGCATCTTCACCATTATTGCATTTTTAATGAGTTCCACTGGGGACGTCATCTCAAAAGGCGGTCAAGTAGCCGTATTTGATATGCTGCTCGGGAGCTACAAACCAGAGCACGAAAAGATGACATTAAAAATCAGCCCATTTTTAGTCGGTTCAATTCTTTGTTTTGGAATGTATTTTGTTTTGTATTATTTAGGGATTTTGAATTAATGGAGAAATGATATGAAAAAAATTCTTACTCTAACGATCCTATTTTTATTACTAACTTCAACCTTTGCCAGTGCTCTTAGTTGGGCGTATGCATTTGTCGTTCATGATGGGAAAGTATATGAGGTAAAAGAAGATATACCAATCAAACAAACCCAGCTAGGAAACACAATTGGCCAAGTTGAAACAAAACCTGATGAGCAAAGCGGGGATTATTATGGAAATGCATCCAACTTCTTTGAGATTGGCACAAGTTATTTTAAAATTGAGGGTACTCCGACCAACGAGGCCATTGCTGTGGAGACTGAAGATGGTCACTATGTAAAAGCAGTCTATGTGCACGATGCACCCTTTAGCATCAAAAATGTATTTATGAGCTTTAATTTTTGGGCGGTCATAGGAATTGTTGTTATTGTATTGGTTGGGATAACTGTGTTACGCTCAAAACAAAGGTAATTTTTGGATGGAGTGGAATGAATTTGGGCGAAAAGATAAATCACTTATTACCTCGAAAATTACTTGCAGCATCCATTACTGGCGCCTTATTTGCTATCTTACTTGGATTATTTGTTTCAAGCTCATTTTGGGGTGAAATCAACTCATTAAATGACTATTTGTGGAGTTTTACATTATCTGTGCCATTCTACCTCACGTACAGCTTTCCAGTCATCTTCGTTTATGGAACATTAACATCCATCATAAGCGACTTCCTCTCAGAACTTATAGCGAAAAACACGATAAAAAAGTCGGAGCCAAATCTGTCCTTAATCTTTCATTTACTATTCGGTTCTATCCTCCAATGGGTGAGTCTCAGCGCAGCTATCCTGTATTTTATAATAGACCGCATTCTTCGAAAAAAGAAGAATCGATATAAATGGCGTCAAGCATTTATGAGCCTTGCCATTCCAATTCTCATTTGGATCCTATTTATGGGAATCATCTGGATTATGGATTTCTTCACAGAAGGCGCTGACTATATTGTTCACTAAATATTAATCGGATATGTAGGTAAATGGAGGAGATAAAATGAGTCCTTTCATTGCATTTTTTATCATTGTATTAGCTGTTTTTGCGGACTATTTTTGGCTGGACATAGATAAGAAACGATGGGGATGGATGAAAAACTGGTCAAAGCTTAATAAAGGGTTATTTTTTTCAGGCTTTACCGTTGTAACGGTATTGATTTACATGGGATTAAGCATCAAATATTTCAACTAACTAACTTGCCGCGCTTTCTGGTAATAACATCCTTTTGAAAATGAAAGGATAGCACTTCTATTAAAGGAAAATCTAATAATAGTGACATTTTTTAAAGACATTCTTAGTCACGATAGGAGCGAAATGAATGGAAACAATTTGGCTAGAATATGCCTGGGCTTTGTTAATATTAATCGGCTTGGAAGGATTGTTATCAGCTGATAATGCCCTTGTACTCGCAGTTATAGCCAGACATTTACCAGAGGAACAGAAAAAAAGAGCGATAAATTACGGGATAATTATGGCCTTTGTGTTCCGGTTTGGTGCACTCTTCGCCATTTCATTTATCGCAAACGTTTGGCAAATACAGGCGATAGGAGCGATTTATCTCCTTTACCTTGGGTTAAAGCATGTTATTCAGGCAAAATTCGGAAAAGACAATAAGAATATTCATAAGGATGATGCGAAGGAAGCAGCAGGTAAAGGTTTTTGGCCGACAACGGGTAAAATTGCATTAGCTGACCTTGCTTTTGCGATCGATTCAATTTTAGCTGCCGTTGCTATTGCCCTTGGTCTTCCAGAGACATCACTAGGCAATTTCGGAGGTATGGATGCAGGACAATTTATAGTTGTTGTTCTAGGAGGTATTGCTGGTCTAATCCTGATTAAGTTTGCAGCTACCTGGTTTGTGCAGCTTCTTGAAAAGCGTCCTGCACTTGAAACAACCGCTTATGCCATTGTGGCCTGGGTTGGTGTCAAACTTGCTGTAATTACCCTAGCTCATAAGGATATTGGTGTCTTAGATCCACACTTCCCTCATAGTACCGGTTGGTCTCTTATTTTCTATGGAGTGTTAGTTGGGATTGCTCTACTCGGTTGGTTTGCACCAAGTAATAATAATAAACGGCCAAAAAATAAAGCCTCGTAAGGGTATGGAAAAGGTACTTTTCTTCATGAGAGAAAAGTACCTTTTTTCAAAAATGACAGGGGGAATTTGATTGAACCAAAAATTAAGAAGGTCATCAACAGATAAATCTATAATGGGCGTTTGCGGTGGTATCGCAGAGCATCTCGGCATATCATCATTTGCGGTAAGACTCATCTTTCTTCTTTTACCTGCGAATTTACTTATATACATTATTCTTGCAAACACGATGTCAGTAAGCCCGAGGTCACTTTATTGAATTGAAGAAGGAAAGGGAAATAGGGAGTGTGAGTCAAGTTGATAGAAGTATTCGAAAGAGACAATGTTACTTGTGTTGAAATAGAGGTTCCAAATATACCTAACGTGTTTATCTTTGTAACGGATGGAATGCTAGTTGATACTGGGGCTCAAAGCTATGAATCTAATATTATCCCTTTTTTACAGGAGACTTCATTTGATGTCGTTGCTTTAACCCACAGTCATGAAGATCACTCTGGCACAGCACCTTGGATCCAAGATAACTTAAACATACCAATTTATATATCACCACTTGGTATCGAAATATGCTCACAACCAGTACCTTACCCAAAATACCGCCAGAAAATTTGGGGCAAACGAAGGCAATTTAATCCACTTCCGATTTCAGAAACTATTCAATCTAGGCAAAAGGAATGGAAAGTGTTACATACACCAGGCCATGCAGATGACCATATTGCACTACTGGATGGAGAAACGGGAACACTGTTTTCAGGTGATTTGTATGTGTCTCCAAAAACCAAAGTCATCATGAGCTCTGAATCGATTCCTCAAATCATGGAATCAATCCGAATGGTCCTCACCCAAGATTTCAACTCAATGTTTTGCTGTCATGCTGGATATATAAAAGATGGAAAAAGGAAGATGCAACAAAAATTAGAGTATCTTGAAAATCTGTGTGGCGAAGTGAAAAAACTTTATGAAAAGGGACTCTCCTTTGAAGAAATTGATCAAAAGATATTCCGAAAAAAATACCCAATTACATTTATATCAGATGGTGAATGGGACTCATTGCATATTATTACTTCGATTATCGGTGCTCACAAAAATTCTTTAAGTGGTTAGTAGTTTGATTGGCACGTCCAGAAAATAAAAAATAGATTTGGTGGGGTTATTTTGTATTGTGCTAAATGCGGAGAAAAGCAAAATATAGGGGCGAATTTTTGCTCAAGATGTGGGTTACCACTAAAGAAACTTGATGAGAGAACACAGGGATTTGAATCGCAAAATAATGAATTAACAGAAGTAGATGCTTTAGAGCTTTATGTGGGTGATAACTCAGATTATTACTTTGAAAAGTGGGGAATTTATGAAAACGCCGTCAAAAAGAGAAGTTGGAACTGGGCAGCCTTCTTTTTGATCTTCTTGTGGTTAGGTTATCGAAAAATGTACAAAGTGATATTTGGTATTATCTTAATCTGGTTAGTTACGGACGTGATCTTGTATTCACTAGATTTATATAGCGAAGGTACTAATCTTTTAATTGGGATTTTAACGGGCGTGTTTTTAGGGATAAAAGGCAATTATTTATATTATAAGCAAGCGACTGGTAAAATTAAAAAATTCTCAACTAACGGTAAGTTTTCCAAACAAGAAATATTGAACACAGGGGGAAGAAGTCCTTTAGGTATATTTGGTGCGCTAGGAATGCTACTACTATACTCCCTTATTTCTGCATTTTTAATAGCGCCTATGTTTGCCCCAGAAACAGTAGAATTTGGTTATCATGTTGAAAATGGAGAGTTGATTGACCCGATACAAATATTCGAACCAAATGAGGAAATGTATTATTCATTCAAATTACCCGACCAAAAGGGTGGAAAGTTTACGATAATAATCGAGTCGTTCCAAGGATCTACTTCACAGGTATACGAGCAATTTGAAGATAAAGTCCCTCCTGAATTGGAAGGCATGCACAAAATTATGAGAACTCCAGAAGATATAGGTGAATATGTCATGAAGGTAATACAAAACGGGAAAGTTGTAGCAATAGGAGTATTTTTTGTTTTTTAGCCTTGAAATAAATGGTATAAGGGGATGCAAACGAGCTAGTAAAAGTCAAACTAGATAAGAAAAAAGCTAGGTAGACCTATTCAGGTCTTACCCTAGCTTCACAAAAGTCTGCTAAACTTTTCAGAACAAATTCACCGGTCTGTTTTGTCGAGCTTTTAAAAATCTTATCAATCACATTCATTACCGGTCGGTAATACTTGGTTTCAAATTCTTGCTCGACCAAGGTGTGATCACCTTGTTGCTGCAAACGAAACGAAAAAGTCATGATATAGGTTTGGGATTCAAGTTCGAACGCGAAGGTCGAGGGGCGGGTGACCTCCTTATTCCTCCCATGTAACGTTACCTGTTCCTTTCCTTCCTCGGCTGTCAATTGAAAGGAAGCTCCTGCTAACAACTCATCCTTTAGGTTAGAATAGCGAATAGAAGTCACGTTCGGAAACCATTTTTCACGCAAGCTAGCACTTGCAATGCAGTCAAATACATCTGTAATTGGTGCTTTAATAACGGTTGATTGGTTCATTTTTAAATTACCTCAAATGATATGATAGATTTAACTTTATTCAACGGAGCACCTCATATCTGTGGATTGAAGAGTATGCTCGAAAAAAAATCTGGCGCAAATACGTCAAGTCGTATTTGATCATAGCAGAAAAGGTGATGTTTGTGGAGAGAATTTTTGGACTGGCTCCTATTGTTGGTGAGGACCCAAGGGTATTGGTCCTTGGTTCAATGCCGAGTGTAGAATCACTAAGGAAACAGGAGTACTACGGAAATAAACGCAATCACTTTTGGAAAATCATGTTCACTCTTTTTGAGAGTGAGGAAATACCTGACTACGAGGAAAAGATTGCGTTTTTAAAAGACAAAAAAATAGCTCTATGGGACGTGCTATATAGCTGCTATCGTGAAGGAAGTTTGGATTCCAATATTAAAAGTGAGGAGCCGAACCAGATTGGGGATTTTGTAAAAAATCACCCTGGCCTTCGCTTAATCATTTGTAATGGTACAAAGTCTTATAAAAGCTTTTCAAAATACATTGGGCTTGACCAGTTTCCAGGGCTTGATGTCATTAAGCTTCCCTCCACGAGCCCTGTGCCCGGCAAATACAACAAAACTCTTGAAGGCAAGCTCCAAGAGTGGAAAGTAATAAAAGAATATTTATAATACCTTTTCGATGTCTTCCTCAATTTTAGCCGGCTCGGTTTGTGGAGCATATCGTTCCACAACCTGTCCATTGCGGTCCACTAAAAACTTGGTAAAATTCCATTTAATCTCTTTTGACAATATCCCTTTTTGCTCGTCTTTTAAAAATTTAAATAATGGATCTGCGTTGTCACCATTCACGTCAATCTTTGCAAACATCGGGAATGTCACCCCATAATTTGTTTCGCAAAAAGAGGTCGTCTCCTCGATTTTTTCGAATTCCTGATTCCCAAATTGAGCACATGGGAACCCAAGAACTACCAAGCCATCCTTTTGGTATTTTTCATTTAGTCCCTGCAATCCCTTAAATTGCGGTGTAAAACCACATTTGCTTGCTGTATTGACAATTAAAAGTGGTTTCCCCTCATACTCCTTAAGAGACTTTATTTCTCCATTCGTCATTTTTACTTCAAAATCATATACACTTGCCATGTTTCCCACTCCCTTATGTAGAAATTACCACAATAGTAAATGATGTGAGTTTGAGATTCAAGTTTATACTACATTTTATATGAATTTTCATGTAATATTCAGGAGAGAGGAAATTTTTCGAAAATGAGGGTCGCCAAATGAAGCAGTTAATTGAAAAATGGAAGTTCCCAGCATTACTTTTAACTGGGTTAGGATTATCCTCATTGGGGGATTTTATTTATCTCGTTGCTATTAATCTATTAGTTTTAAAAATGACGGGATCAGCCGCGGCAGTTGCTGCTTTATGGGTTGTCGGACCCATCACATCCATCCTTGTAAATGGGTGGTCTGGGAGCATCATCGACCGTTCGAATAAACGGAGAATCATGATCATCACTGATATCGTACGAGCTATTGCAGTGGCCATCATCCCACTACTTCCAAGTATTTGGATGATCTATGTTTTGTTATTTATCATTAGTGTTGCAAAATCTTTTTTTAACCCGACATCAACTACCTATATAACAGCCCTTATCCCAAAAGAACAGCGGAAGACCTTTAACTCGATTAGAAGTCTGGTGTCCTCTGGGGCCTTTATTACAGGCCCAGCCATCGCGGGTATGCTTTTTATAATTGGTAGCCTTGAAATAGCCATCTATAGTAATGCAATTTCCTTTGTCATTTCCGCAATTCTCATCGCATTTTTACCAAATATCGATAGCAGCGGAGAACAAACTACTGAAAAGCTTCAATTAAAAAATTTACTAGAAGATTGGCGAGTGGTCATCCGCTTTGGAAAAAAAGCAGCATTTGTGATGATCATATATTCAAGCTTTATCATATTTGATATTTTTACTATGGCGATGGATTCACAGGAGGTCGTTTTTACACAAAGGGTGATTGGTTTAACCGAGGTAGAATATAGCTTACTCATGAGTGTAACCGGGATTGGCTATGCTGCAGGAGGTTTATTGGTTATTTTTATATCAAGATTTCTATCGATTCGCGCTCTGATCGGAACGGGACTCTTTATGCTTGCGGCAGGTTATTTAATCTACTCCCTGTCGTCTTCCTTTGCAATGGCCGCGACTGGTTTTATCATATTGGGCTTCTTTTTTGCCTTTTCAAATACAGGCTTTAACACCTTTTATCAAAACAATGTACCTGTGGAAATCATGGGGCGTGTCACAAGTATCGTAAGTGTGCTACAAAGTGCAGTGTCCGTCGTGTTCTTATTATTTATTGGAATCATGGGCGACCTGCTGCCATTGAGATACACGATTGTTACCTTATCTGTAATTAGCGTAGTGCTTGCTGTTTTTGTAATCACTCTTGTATTTCAGTCAACGAAAAAAATGTATTTTACGGAGGAAAAGGTAGTAGAAGCATAGGTAGCAGGGTTGAAATTAGTAGATTAATGCTTTTACCGTTTTTAATTTGAAAATACTGTTCATAATTCCCGACATACTGTTTTTAATCTTAAGATTCCGGTTAATAATCAAGTTTTACTGTTTTTAGCACAAAATCGCCCAAAAAAGCTGCGGCCCAAAAAGTCGCAGCAATTACTACTCCACTATCTCTATTTTACTTGCCTTCGCCTGTGCTGGTGCTGACTCTGCGATTCCACCCTCAACCACAATCTTTACCTTTTGACCAACCTCAAGCATTGACACAACTGATTGATCGATAGAACTAACACTGAAAAAAATACTTGAAAAATAGTACTCATCATGGATTTCCTGTTCTGTTTTTGTTTCAAATTCTTCTCCAGTAATTTTTTCATTTACTAAAATTCGCTCTCCAACCTCAAGAATATAGCCAGTTACAATCATTTCTTCACCATCGCCAGTTTGGCCACTCGTACCACAACCAACGAGCAACAAAATAAATAGAAAAATAAATCGCTTCATAACGTCACCTCATCTTATTTGGCGTGAATTGAGGTCAAAAGGTTACGAAATAAAAATATTGCGTGAAATTTCGTTCACTTATGGTAGAATATTCAAAAAGAAAAGGGGAAAACATATGAAATTTGTACATATCTTTGGTCCACAAGCGGTTGGCAAAATGACGGTTGGACAGGAATTAGCGAAAATAACAGATTTAAAGCTTTTTCATAACCACATGACAATTGACCTGGTAGGTCACTTTTTCGACTATAGTACAAAAGAGGGGAAACGACTAGTCAAATTGTTTCGTCAGGAAATCTTTGAAGAAGTTTCAAAAAGTGATTTGGATGGCATGATTTTCACGTATGTCTGGATGTTTAACCTCGAATCAGATTGGGAGTATGTAAAGGGACTTTCTGAGCTTTTTGAATCTAGAGGGGCAACTGTATATTATGTGGAACTTGAGGCGGACTTAGAAGAAAGACTCGAAAGAAATAAAACTCCAAATCGTCTGGAACACAAACCGAAAAAACGCGACATTGAATGGTCTGAGAATGATATAAAACAAACGATGGAGAAGCATCGCTTAAATTCATATGAAGGTGAAATTACGTTCGAAAACTACCTGAGGATTGATAACACGAACCTAAGCGCTGAAGAAGTTGCCAAAATGATCAAGGAAAAGTTTCAACTATAAAAACGCTTGGAAAATTCACTCCAAGCGTTTGCTTACCTTATGTTAGCTCATCACGAAGCAACCCTAATTTTCTCTCTAATTCATGCGTGAAATGATCACGCGCCTGCTTCGCATCCATGTCTGGCGAAGAGATAAACATGGGCTCACCGAAGATCAGCTTTGCCTTTTTAAATTTCAGTAACTCTTTAACGGTATTTGGTCCAATATACACAGCCGGAACAACAGGAACCTTGCTTCGTTGCGCGATTGTAATTGCTCCTTGCTTAAGCGCAGTTTGCTCATTTGTACGTGTTCCACTAGGGAAAATTCCAACCACTTCACCCTTCGAGAGCAATCTAGATGGAATTTTTAAAACACTTGGACCAGGGTTATCACGGTCAACCGGGAATGCATTCAGCTTTGATAAAAAGCCACCGAGTAGTTTGTTTGTGAATAATTCCTTTTTGGCCATGTAATGAATTTGCCGTGGTAACAATGAAACACCTAGCCACAAAATATCGATATAACCTGTGTGTGTACAAGCAACAACATAGGCGCCGTCCTTTGGCAGCTTCTCTTTGTTATAAACCTTAATCCCACCTGTTGCTGTAAGAATACCTTTTAAAATAGATGCAATGAAATGATACACGTTGACTTACCCCTTTTAAAGACTTTTAAACTAGTAAAATTATATCATGAAATTATGGTACAAAAATACTAATAAAGCGAGGGAACACATGAAAAAAATCATGGTTATCGGAATTTCAGCAGGTGTTGGAAAATCAACATTTGCTCAACAATTAGGTAACAAAATGGGAATTGATGTGTACCACTTAGACAGCTATTTTTGGAAACCAGGATGGGTTGAAGCATCACATGAGGAATTTACAGAAGCCCAAGAGAGGATTCTCGCTAAAGGCAGCTGGATAATCGATGGAAATTATAGCAATACCTTCGAACTGCGAACAAAGCAAGCTGACACCATCGTCTATCTTGAACTACCTAGATATCAGTGCCTCTACCGAGTGTTGAAACGCTATGTTAAACACATCGGTAAAAAGCGTGCAGATCTCGGCTGTACAGAAAAAATAGATTGGGAGTTTATCAAATTTATCTGGACGACCTACAAGCCAAGAATCCATAAAATGCAGGAAAGACTTAACCGATTATCCAAGGAAAAAACAGTGATTATTCTAAGAGGAACAAAAGAAATTAATGGCTATATAAATAAGTTGTAAATGAAGAATATGGAGGTAGCATAATGAACAAAGCAGCACAACGATATTGGGATGAATTTTGTGAAGGAAAAGAAAAGCCAGAATTATTTGGTGCATGGCAATTTGGGGCAGACCCTGACCATCTTGCACAATTAGTGATTAATGGAATCAAAACAGCTACATGCTCTGGATACGTCTTTTATGAGATTGAAAAAGAGCCTCTTCCAAAGGTGGACGATTATAGCATTCTATTAAATAGCCATGATGAGCCAGTGGCGATTATTAAAACGGTCGAGGTAACGATTCAACCAATGAACGAGGTTCCTGAGGCATTCGCGATTGCTGAAGGGGACGGAACCTATCAGAATTGGAGAGACATACATATTAAGTTCTTCACAGATCAACTACAGAAGATTGGCCAAGAATTTACAGAGGATATGTTACTTGTGTGTGAGCGCTTTGAATTGGTTGATGCAAAATAAAGAACACCCTCAAAAATTGGGTGTTCCCTCTTAAATTATTTTCGTCTCATCCTTTGGGGCTTCTAGCTTCATTTTTTCAAGCTCGACACGCATTTTCGCTGTTTCAAGCAAGTAATTTTCATGCTTTAGCTTTTCTAACTCCAATTCATCCTGAATGATTTTTTGTTTGTATTTTGATTGTGTTTGAAAGTGGCTCGTAATAATCGCAACTAGTGGAATTGAAAATACCATGACAACCGCAACTATACCCGTCATCAAATGACCTCCCTACACCCGTTTCATCATATATATTCCATTATACCAAATATACGAAAAAATAAGCGATTTGGTTTCAAAATGTGTAACATTTTTTTGAAGGTTTCGTCAATTTAGTAAAAGCACACAATGGGAGGACTCAGAATGAAAAAATGGTTGCTTGTATTTCTATCAGGAATATTGATTACACTTGCAGGTTGTGGAGGTAATAATTCAAGTAAGCTTACAGGAAGCAAACCACCTGAAACGAACATTCAAATTGGGAATGAAACATATCCAACAGTTCTTGGAACATATTGCTGGAGCAGTACATGCGTTGACACAGCAGGACCCGAAGCACTTTTAGAAGGAAAAGAGCCAATTGTTGTACACCCTGGTGAAGAAATTACTTTAGTAATGGATTATGAACCAATGCCAAATGAAGTGCATGTAGCATATTACACTGGTGACAATGAGACTGAAGTGAAAGTAGAAAATCACCGATTTACAGCTCCCGAGGAAAAAGGTGTGTACTACTATTCTTATGGAGTTTGGTGGATGGATGAAAAAGAGGAGAATGTTTCAAACGGGGATGCGTTTTATGCCTTCGCATTAGAAGTAAAATAGGAGGACATTATGAAAATAAGAAAAGCAATTTTATCCGATTCAAAAGGCATCGCCAAAGTACATGTTGATAGCTGGAGAACGACCTATTCCGGAATCGTTCCCGATGAATTTCTTGATCAATTATCCTATGAATCTAGGGAAAAGATGTGGAAAAGAGGAATTCCGAATGGACATGTTATTGTAGCGGAAAATGAACAAGGAGAAATCGTGGGATTTGCATGTGGTGGAAAAGAGCGCAGTGGAAATTATGAAAACTATCAGGGTGAGCTCTACGCCATCTATATTTTTCAAGAATATCAAGGACAAGGCTTGGGTAAAAAGTTAGTAGTCCCTGTTGTAAATCAACTTTTGGACAAGAAAATAAATACAATGCTAGTATTAGTATTGGAAGAAAACAAATCCTGTCTATTTTACGAAGCACTTGGAGCTCGCAAACTAGATACCGTTGAAGTAGAAATCGGCGGGAGAATTCTAAAAGAAGCGGTATACGGATGGGAAGATATTCTAACAATAGGAGGCACATCATGCTCGCAACTCTTACAAAAAACGAACCAAATTACATAGCAACTTTTGAACGACATTATCCTCATTCAGTCGATGAAGTTTGGGCGATGCTTACCGACAACGAAAAACTACCAACATGGTTTGCAGAATTAAAGGTAGATGATCTCAGAAAGGGTGGCCTTATCCTTTTTGATATGGGAGATGGAACCTTCGAGGAAATGACTATCACAGACTTAAGCGATCGTTCTGTGTTAGAATTCACTTGGGCAGATGACAGTGTTCGCTTTGAGCTTACTTCTGAGCAGGAAGGATGTAAGCTACTATTAATTGAGACAATCACAAAGCTTACCGACCAAACGCCAAGAGACTTAGCGGGATGGCATGTATGTCTAGATGTCATAGGCGTTTTACTAGATGGCAAACAAGTGGAAAACCGTAAACTACAGTGGGAGCCTTTATACGAACAATACGTCGAAGCTATCAACAATCTAACCAAATAATCCGTAAGAAGCCTGTCCAATAAAGGATGTGGCTTCTTTTTTTTAGAACTGGAAAAGAATTGAAGGGAAATGAGGGCAAATCGCGAATTTATACATATCGAATTCCATTGCGAAATGGAGAGGGTGTCCATGACATTTGTTTTTGTTTTTCTCACCATCCTAGGCGTAACCATAAGTTTGTCTATTTTTAAAGTAGTTCGTAAGAAAAAATGCCTAGTAATGAATACACGCCGTTTGATGACATAACAATGGGGAGAACGGAAGAAAAAGAATGAAATAAAAAGGAGGAGCCCCTAAAATGAAACAAATACTCCTACGTGTTGGAACCACCTATCTACCAGTTACTAATGTTCAGCAATCTGCCACCTGGTACACAGAAAACCTTGGGGCAACACTGAACTATATGGACGAGGACAAAGCAATTCTTGATTTAGCGGATCAAAGTTTTTTCCTTGTTGCAGCACCGGAAGGACAAACCTCAAATTTCATTGATGTAAAAGGACTTGAACGATTTTTGCTAACCTTTGAGGTTGATGGTTTGCAAGCTTTAGAGAATTTACATAATGAGTTTCAGGAACGTCATATCACGGTCGGGGAAATCGAAGACCGTGGCCATGCCGGGAACAATTTTGTATTTAGAGATCCAGATGGCAACCAATTTGATGTCTGGAGCGAACTTAGTCCAACTTTTAAAAGGAGAGGGTAAAGTATGCAAGCATTATTAGTAATTGATGTCCAAAATGGTATGGTGAATTTTAAAGATTTCAGCCATGAACTAAATAAAATTCAACAAATCATTCAGGATTTTAAAGCGAAAAACCTGCCGGTAATTATGGTGAGACATTTTGGCAAAAATGAAGAGAATCCACTTCACAGAAATTCGAACGGTTCTGAGATTCACGAATCAGTCAGGGACTTCGCTGATTATGTTGTTGAAAAAGAAACCCCAAGTGCCTTTTTTCAGACGAATCTTTCATCCATTCTAGAGCAATTAGGAGTTAATCATATTTTCATAACAGGTTTTGAAACCGAATTCTGCTGCATGTTTACAGCAATTTCGGGATATGATCGAGGCTACAAAGTAACCTTTGTGGAAGATGCGACTGGGACAACGAATACCGATGAAACATATGAGATGAAGGGACTCGATATTCAGGACTTTGTCGGAACTGTACTTAACTGGTCGGAAGCAATTGAGGTCCTTTATCTCGAGGAATATCAGGAGGCATATCAAAAGTGAATCACGCCCTACAACTTAGAAAAGAGGGCAGACTCAAAGAATCAAACGAACGGCTTTTGATGTTGGTGAAGGTTGCCCCCGAAGACCCTCAGCTAAACTATCAGGTAGCTTGGAGCTTTGATGTGTTAGGGCTGGAATCCGAAGCTGCCCCTTTTTATGAAAAGGCAATTGAGCTAGGTTTACAGAATGAAGATTTGGAAGGGGCCTTACTTGGATTAGGGAGCACCTATCGAACGCTCGGAGAATATGAAAAATCCGAAACGACTCTATCCAAAGGGATTGAGCTATTTCCTGAAAATCACGCGATAAAGGCCTTTTACGCAATGGTACTCTACAATCTTGACCGACATCAGGAGGCAATGGAAATTCTTTTAAAAGGTTTGACTGAGACATCGAGTGATACGTCCATACAAAGGTACAAACGAGCCATCGAATTTTACGCTGATAAGCTGGATGAAACTTGGAAATGAAATAACCCTCCGACCGGAGGGTTATACTTCGATAATAAACGGAAGAATCATCGGTTTACGTTTCGTTTGTGCGAATAAATATTGCCCCACCGACTTTTTAATCTCCTTTTTCATCGTGTTCCACTGATATCTGTTTTCACTCTGAAGGTCAAGAATTGCTTTTTTTACAAGCCGGTTTGTTTCCCGTAAAAGCACTTCAGAATCCCTGTTAAACACAAAACCGCGCGTAATTGTATCCGGTCCCGACAGGATTTTCTGGTCTCTTTTACTAAGCGTGACAACAATGACAACCATGCCATCCTCAGACAGCTGCTTACGGTCACGCAAAATAATATCTCCGACATCCCCGACACCAATCCCGTCCACATATATATCGCCAGAAGGGATTTTCCGAGTTTGACGGGCCTCTGAATGTTTAACATCAACCACATCGCCATTTTGAATGATAAAAACATTTTCAGGCTCCACTCCGACGGAGACCGCAAGTGACTTGTGCTGATGAAGCATCCGATACTCCCCATGAATCGGGATAAAATAAGTCGGTTTCATTAAAGTCAGCATAAGCTTGAGCTCCTCCTGAAACCCATGGCCGGAAACATGCATTCCAGTTGCGCTTCCTCCATATAAAACAACCGCCCCGAGCTGAAACAAATTATCGATGATGCGTGATACATTTTTTTCATTACCTGGAATTGGCCCTGCCGCTAGAATCACTGTATCTTCAGGGAGAATATGCACATCCCTGTAACTCGCATTCGAAAGACGAGCAAGCGCAGCCATCGGCTCTCCTTGACTTCCGGTACATAATATACAAACCTTCTCTGGCGCAAGACTCTCCACCTCTTGGGCATCAATCAGCATGCCATCCGGAATGTGGAGATAGCCACGCTCAACCGCAACATCCACGACATTCACCATACTTCTTCCAAGAAGTGCGAGCTTTCGATTCGTTTTCATAGCTGCCTCAACAACCTGCTGGACACGACTAATATTCGAAGCAAACGTTGACACAAAGACTTTTCTGGTTGCTTTCATAAAAGCTTCCTCAATCACATGCCCAACCTTTAACTCAGTCGGAGTTGCCCCAGGGCGCTCCGCATTCGTACTCTCAGATAATAAAACAAGCACACCCTCACGCCCAATTTCAGCCATCCGATGAATGTCTGAATGCTGGTCATTCACTGGCGTCAAATCAAACTTGAAATCTCCGGTATGAACGACCTTGCCTTCGGGCGTATCAAACACAATTCCGAGACAATCCGGAATACTATGATTTACCTTGAAAAAGGAAACTATTATTTTGCCGAACTCTAGCTTAGAATTGGAGTCAATCGGAATTAGCTTGGTATCCGCAAGAAGACGATGTTCCGTCAGCTTCAATTCAATTAAACCAAGCGTAAACCGAGTCGCATAAATTGGCACATTGAGCTTTTTTAGAAAATATGGGATCCCACCAATATGATCCTCATGCCCATGTGTAACCAGCATCCCGCGAATTTTCTCCCGATTTTCCTCCAAATAGGTCAGGTCCGGAATAATCAAATCAATCCCAAGCAGGCTCTCATCAGGAAACTTCCCCCCACAATCAATCACAAAAATATCATCATCATACTGCACCACATACATATTTTTCCCAATCTCATTAATCCCACCAAGTGCAAAAATGGACAATCCGTTCTCCAACAATCTCGCCTCCTACGTCTTAAATCGTGTTCTTAGTTTTACCATAAGCGGTTGGATTTATTTATATGGTGTTCCAAAATATGTTAAAATAATAGGACAGGGGGTATAGACGATGATTTTAAAATTGATTATTCTTGCTTTAGTAACATTTTTAATTGGATGGACAGGCGAAGCCTTATTACGAAGAAAGTTTGATATCGAAAAAAGAAGCGGATGGGCACGTTCGGTCAATAAAGTCCAAACTCTAATTGAAATAGCACTTTTTGTCGTCTATTTTGTAGGCATTTGGTTTGCTTTGGATTATATTTTCCTTTATATGATTAGTTTCTTCGCGATCATTAATTTGTTCCGCGCATTCATGCACTGGAAATATGAACGAGAAAAGAAACAATATATCCTTTTTCTGTATGAAGTGGTTATATTATTGGTGATATTTGCTGTGGCATACTGGTGGATATTTGAGTGATTAAGGCTAAAAACAGTAAAAATGAATTAAAAACAGAGTTTGGTAATTATAAACAGTGAATTTTAGAATATAAACAGTATTACAAAATTATCGACAGTAAATGATTTACTTCAACAAAATCTCAGACTATTTTTTCTAGGTTAAAGGTTTTTTGCTATTTTTGTAGAAAAAAGATTTATATAAAAGGCATAGGAGCATGCAAATGATCAAAAAAGAATTGGAAATACCATTAAGACTAAGAAAATTAGAAGCATTAATAGGAAGATTGTCAGAATCTCACCCAAAATATCAAGAACTTAGCGATGAATTTGGTCGAAGGATGTCAGGTTACCGTGGCGAACAATCTTTACAATACTATTTGACCTTTCTGAATGAAAATAATTACTTTATCTTCAACAACCTTCGTCTTCCAGACATCTCCGGAGAGCACTTTTTTGAACTTGACATACTTTTAATTAGTCCCACATTCCTATTAATTATCGATGCAAAAAATTATAGAGGAGAATTATATTTTGATGGCAAGTTTGACCAATTAATCCAAACCTACAAAGATTTGAAAAAATCATATCACTGCCCTGTCGCACAAATCAACAGGCATCAATTACAGCTTGATAAACTCCTTGAAACCCTCAAATTTTCCACAATCCCTATTGAAACCCTAGTAGTCTTCACAAATCCAAATTCGATTATTTCAGCAAGCACCGATTTCAAACATTATCAAAAAGTAATTAAAAGCCCAAGCTTTCTCTCAAAAATGGAGTTATTTAAAAAGAGGAATCGGGAAGAAAAGTTTGATAAGACGCAACTTCAAAAAATGTCAAAACTACTCTTAAAGAAACATACTCCACATGATGTCAACATTCTAGAACAATATAAGATTTCTGTGGATGAATTAATAATGGGTGTTCGATGTAAAAAGTGTGGGAGCGTTGCGATGAAGCGAATCCAAAGAAAATGGTATTGCCCTTCATGTCAAAATTCCACTAAAACTGCTTATCTAGATGCAATCATTGACTATTATCTTCTAATTGGAAACACCATCACGAACAGAAAGTTACGTGAATTTTTAGATATGGACTCAATAACGGCATCAAAAAACATACTTTTATCTTTAAACCTAGAATACGAGGGGAATTTTCGTAATAGAGTGTATAAGTTGCCGGATAATCCTTGGCGAATTTTCTAGCTTTTCTACTGAATATATTATTATCTTTACTTTACTGTTTTAAATTTAAAAGTACTGTTTTTAATAGAATTTTACTGTTTATAATAAATAAGTACTGTTTTAAATCCACAAACACTGTTTTAAGCAATTCACAAAAGCAGGAATCTCCCCACAACGTCTTGAATTAATAATTAATGTCAATCCTACTACTACCAAGGAGGTCAAAATAATGTACGAATTAAAAACAAAAGAAAACGACGCAAGTGTTATTGAATTCATTGAAAAAGTCGACAACCTGAAAAAGAGAGAAGACGCATATAAACTATTAGATATTTTTACAGAAATGTCTGGGTACCCAGCAAAAATGTGGGGGCCGAGCATTATTGGGTTTGGTTCATACCATTACAAATATGCCACCGGTCATGAGGGAGATGCGCCACTTGTTGGTTTTTCACCACGCAAGGCGAAAATTAGTTTGTATTTTACAACTAGTGAAACAAAGCGCAAGGAGTTACTTGAAAATTTCGGTAAACATACATCAGGAAAAGGTTGTGTGTATATCAATAAAATCGCGGATGTTGATGTTGAAGTTTTAGAGGAGTTCATCACACAAACTATAAAGTTTTTAAAAGAAACATATCCAGAAGAATAAGCAAATCTTATGTAAATACATAAAATTAACCAAATTTAGTTAACCCCTGAAATAAAGTACGATTAAAGTATCTTACCAAAGAGGGGGATTAACATGACATTCACAATTAAAGCAATAGATCATATCCAGATTGCTGCGGCAAGAGGAAGCGAGGACCAAGCGCGCTACTTTTACGGTAAAATTTTAGGCTTCAAAGAAGTTGAAAAACCTGAGACTCTAAGTAAAAATGGTGGAGTTTGGTTTGCCTATGGATTTGTGCAAATTCACATCGGCATTGAGGAACCATTCGTACCCGCGAAAAAGGCGCATCCTGCGTTTGAAATCGGGGACCTGGAAGCCCTAAAAAAGCATCTTCAAAACAACAACGTGAACGTAATCGATGACCACAACCTTCCAGGTGCAAATCGCTTTTACGCGCATGACCCGTTCGGGAACCGCTTGGAATTTTTAGAATGGAAGAATGCATGAACATCAAGCTGATTGCCCACAATATGGCTAATGTAAGAATTGCCAATGTTGGAGGTGTTTAGTTTGCCAAAGGATACAAAAGAAGAAAGTATTGAAATCTTTTCAAATGATGCGCTTCGTGGAAAGCCCTATCTCGATATCGATCGTGTCATTCCTGAAGGAGTATCAGCATTTGCTGAAAAAGAAACGTAAACAAAGGATGTGTAGAGGCCTAAGGCCTCTTTTTTCTTTGCTCAAAAAAAATAGCCCCTCAAAATCGAGGGGCTATGCTATAGCGTCCCAGATAGGAATCGAACCTACGACCTACAGCTTAGGAGGCTGTATACCTTTAAAGATTCCAATCTGAATGTGTATGTTTAAAGCTTATTGTATTGCCTTTTTTATAAAGTGGGTCGGATTGAATATGAGTGAATCCGACCCCAAATGATTAATTTCAACCCCAATTCGACCCCAAGCAATACTTTATTCAAACATCTCATCAAACTGGGATGCAGCTTCCCGATCTTCCTCGATTAGTGTATGTCCGTAAATATCAAATGTTGTTCCTATTCTAGCATGGCCAGCTCGTTTTTGCACCGCCTTGGCACGAATTCCTTTTGCACTTAAAAAGGTTAATGAGGAATGTCGTAAATCATGGAATCGAATCTTTTTCAATCCAAGTTCTTTAAACTGATCACTTTCCATGAAACGGCTCCACCATTGACTAATCGAGTCCGGTCTTAGTGGTTTGCCGAATACATCACCGAACAGAAACAAATGATCTTTCCAAACTCGTAAATCGCCAACCTTTGACACTTCTTCTTTACGAATCTCAATTAATTTTTCTAACATGTTCATAATAGCATTAGGTAACGATACAAACCGTTTTTGTTTCGTTTTTGTAGATTTCAATGCCACTCCTATATCTTTCTTCAATGTGAGGGCTTGATGAATATGAATACCACCTCTTTTGAAATCAACATGTTTTTCTTCTAATGCTGCAATCTCCCCTTGGCGAGCTGACGAAGTTAAAGCAATAGCAATTAATACTTCCCATCTAAACTCTAAGTTTTTTATATTGTTTACAAGGACCATTAATTCTTTAGGTTCATAGATTTCTGTCTCTGTTTGTTGAACAGTGGGAGTTGTGATACCATCTGCAGGATTTTCAGAAATCCATTTCATAGTCTTGGCAAATTTCAAGACACTATTAAAGGCTTTGTAACAGTTGTTTATACTTGATGCTGATAAAGGACCAGGCTTACCGTCTAATCTAGCTCCATCTTTTTTTAAGCTGTTAACGAAATTTAGCACATGAATAGGTTTAACATCTGATATCTTCATATTTCCGTACTTTGGTAGTATTCGGTTTTCTAAAATATTAATATAGTTCTGTTTAGTTTTAGGAGCTAAATCGTCTTCTGTGATGTTTTCATCCCACTCCGCATAGAGTTGTTTCAGGGTTTTATTTTCGGGTTTTATATAATTTCCAGTAAGGATCTCTGCTTCAAATATAGATAACATTTTCTTTGCTTCAGTCATATTTTTAGCCTTTACTGTTTTTCGTTCCCTAATTGGCACACCTTTGTCGTCATATCCAAGGATTACATTTAAACGATAACTTCCCTTTCCTCGAGATTCAACGTTTGCCATTATTCTCACTCCTAAAAGAATGTATGTTCGATTATTACTTTAAAAGAAAAGCCCTAATAGGGCGATGTCAGATACCTAACAATTCCTTTTTCTTAATATCAAATTCCTCTTGTGTAATGATTCCTTCGTCGAGTAATTCCTTAAACTTTCTTATTTTATCAGCACTCGAAGTGGAAGTAGAACTATTATTCGTTTCGTTTTTTTGCCTGTCACAGATTAATTGAAAAGTAGATAAACATTCTTGGGCATGGTTAAAAATAGACTTATAAATAAACCCATCCTTTTTAGTTTTTGTGCTTAAAAAAGTAATGTACACAGCAGGATTATTCATGTCATTTACAGTAACTTTTATTTTTAAACTCGTACATACTCCCTTAGTTCTCTTTTTACCAGTGACTCCACCTACAATAGCCCCTGCACCACCGAACAGCGCGCCACCAACTAACGCTCTACCTAGACCGCCACTCGCAACAGATTCACCATCTTCTAAAAGTTCAAAGTCGATAATATCACTATAGTTATAGACGGTTGACTTCTCTCTTTTACCAAGTACAGGTGACAATACAAGCCATTTTTTCTGGTTGTCATCAAATTCAACAAGGGTTCCAATCTTTTTTGTAGGAGTAAAAACACCAAGCTCTTTTTCGTTTTCTTTCTTATCTTGAATTGCAGCGTGGACATCCTCAACAGTCAGTTTCCTAGTATCGGTAGTTAGTTTAAAACCGGCTTCTTTGTAGCAATTAGGACAAATCCACTTTTTATCAGCGATTCTATAACGATTTAATCCTGCATCTTTTTCACATACAGCACATGGTGCTTTTAAATCGAAAAAACCCATAATATTATCCCCCTGTTTCAAAAAAATGTATAAATTGGGTTAAATACCCATTAAAAAACTAAAAATTTTTTAGGTGTGCCAAATCCTTTGGGACACCAAAAATTTCACTAATTTCATTAATTGATAGACTTGTATCTTTATATTCATAAAGTTGATCATCTTGAAGTAGCATTTCTACAGCAAAGGTATTCGCTTCTACCTCCAGCTTATCTATTGAAAATAAAGTTTTTTCTCGAAGGAACGGGGTGTTTGCTCTTGGATGTAAAATAGCATGTCCTAATTCATGGGCACATACAAAATGTTGCGGTTTTTCGTCTAGGTTGTTGTTGATAAAAATGTACTTATTTCTTTTATCATACCTGTAAAATCCTTTTATTTCTTCATGCAAATTCCAAGGTATTACATGAATGTTTTTATTTGATGCAATTTCGAAAGGATTGTTTGTTCTATGTTTAGTTACTAATCTGCTCACTTCATCTTTAATCCAACTCAAGTAATTTCGCCCCGCATCCCTAGTTTTCTTTGTTGTCTCTATACTTCTTAGGAATGTATTTTTTATTAATCCTTTGAGTCTGACGAACGGCATACTCCATTGCTTCAAGGAATGATTCAACAGCTTCCTCGCTCATTGGTTCGCCATTAAACATAAGTCCATCTTCGCTCGTTAAGTCTTTGCGGATCTGTTCCATTCGTTTTGCGATGTCTTTTTCGTCCTTGGCTGACAATGGATTAGGGGATATCTCCGTATCCATCTTTTTTCCGTTAATTAAATAATCTGTAGTGACACCATACAGATCAGATATCCTTGACAGCATGTCTTTATCTGGTGTCCTAAGACCATATTCCCAGTTCGCATAGGTAGAAACCGTTTTTATACCTAATCTTCTTGCAACTTCCGTTTTGGACCAACCTTTATTTTCTCGCAAATCCTCTAATATTTTTGGCGTTTTATCATTCATTAGATACACCTTCATCTTTATATATTAAATCGATTTTATCACACTTACACAGATTAGCTAAAAAGTTACACAAAAAGAATAAAATAATACTTGACTTACTCTTTCTGTGTAAGTTATGATGAGTACAAGGGTTACACAAAACGAGTAAAGAGAGGTGGTAAAGTGACTCTTAATAAATTGCGTGATGTACGTTTATCACAAGGTAAGTCTCAAACATTTATGGCAAAAAAACTTGGTTATAAATATGCTAGTGGATATGCCAATATCGAAATGGGAAGAACGAAACCAAGTTTAGAAAAAGCTAAACAAATTTCTGAAATTCTAGGTGTTGATGTAAACGAACTTTTTTTTGACAAAAAGTTACACAAAAAGGGTAAAGTAATTACTGCCTAAGGAGGTGCTCTAGATGCAAAGGAAAACCTTAACCACTGAAGAGGTCGCAGATTACATCGGTGTTCATAAAGACACGATCTACACCATGGTTCGTCAGAAGGAAATACCTCACATCCGTGTCAGAAGAAGAATCTTCTTTTCGATTGAAACAATTGATGCCTGGATGAGAGAGCAAGAACAAAGAAGTTTGGAGGTAGCTCAATGAATCAGTTAAAACCAATTCAATCTAGCGGACAACGGGTCCTAACAACAGCTCAATTAGCAGAAGCTTATGGAACTGAATCAATCAAGATTCAACAAAATTTCAATAACAATAAAGAGCGTTATCAACAAGGTAAACATTTCATTTTATTACAAGGTGAAGAATTAAAAAGTTTTAAGAACAACTTCGAAAATATCGAAGTCGCGCAGAATGTTAACCGTTTATATCTTTGGACAGAAAAAGGTGCATGGCTGCATGCAAAATCACTAAACACTGACCAAGCATGGGACTCTTACGAAGTTCTAGTTGATGATTACTACACAATCAAAGAAAATGTTGTTCCACTTTCTAAAGACCAGGCACTGGTTACTGTTCTGAGAACTACCGCTGATCTAGTTGAAGATACGCAAGCGCTTAGGGAAGAACAGCATGAAATCAGAAAGCTGGTAACTCAAATCGATAACAAAGTTGAAGAACAAATAACACTGGACCATGGAGAACAAAGACGATTGCAAAAAGGTGTTGCCGCTAAAGTTTATGAGCTCTGTGATGATCCGGCCGAGAGACCAAGGCTATTTAAGGAACTCTATCGTGAAATCAAAGATAGATTCGGAGTCGCCAGTTACAAAGATGTGAAACGGAGAGAATTACAATCAGCCCTCCGTTATATAGAAAATTGGATTCCGAGAAAGGTCTCCTAAGAAAATGACTGCTCACTTTAATTTTAGAGAGAAACCCTTTTCAATGCTATTCCAATCTGGAATAAACGAGAGGGGGTGAAATAAAGTGGAGTTTGGGGGAGTATTTAGAGCTTTACGACAAAGAGCAGGATTAAGCCAGGAAGAAATGGCAGAGAAGTTGTTTATCAATCAATCAGACGTTTCAAAGTTTGAAAATGACCACAAAACACCTGATTTGCCAACCTTCCTGAAAATTGCTCAAGTCACAAACGCGCCTGAAGTAGTAGTCGCATTCCTGTATGGCATGGATGGTATTAGCATTATACAAAGTTTATCAACATTAATAACTGGTTACATAGGAGGGTTTTAATGAACACGATATTTCTTTGGTTTTGTACAACATTTATCGCATTAGCAATTGGATATATTTTAGGTTCGATAATGGAGGGTGAGAAAAATGGCAGATGAACAGTGGGCCAAAAGTAATGAGGTAAAGGAAAAGCAGTAAGCTAAGCTGCTACTTAACTTACTGCTAGAGACCTTACAAAGGATTCTGAATTAATTTAAGTGTAACATGCAAATGCATGTTCGGCAAGAGTTTGATTCTTGCCGTGATGATCTAGGAATACATAAGGCCTTAACCTCCACCTTATGCCACCGATTCCTGATCATCACGGTGTGAATCACACCTATCACATTTACTTTAATCATATGCCAAAGGAGGACAAGTTATTCTAGGTCATTTAAAAAACAAAAAGCCCACTGGGAAGAGTGAGCTTTAAGGGGATTTCGATAATTAACTTACTTTTATATTAATCGATTCCCTATCAAAAATCAAATGGAGGGAAAGAACATGATTGAAACAAGGTTTAGCGGTTCGCAGTTTGACCAAATGCGACTTACAAAAGCTGGCGGTCATATCAATATTAAACCTAATGGCACACCAGTATTTCAGTTTAAAAATAAGGACCAATTTAACAAATATATTGAACTTGGGAAGAAGAGGGAGGTAACTGCATGAAAATCATTGCATTGTTGCAGCTGTCACTAATTAATTTTAAGGGTGTTAAAAATTTTGTTTTAGATACTCGTGGCGAGAACGTAAAAGTCTTCGGTGATAATGCCACTGGAAAGACAACAATCTTTGATGGATTTGTATGGTTGTTGTTCGATAAAGATTCTAATAACAAAAAGGATTTTGCAATTAAAACCTTGGACAAGGCAGGGAAGGTATTACACCATCTTGATCACCAAGTAGAAGCAATCTTTTTCGTTGATGGAAATGAATTAACTCTTAAAAAGTCTTATTCGGAAAAGTGGACAAAAAAGAGAGGTTCTATTCATCAAGAGTTCTCTGGCCATACAACAGATTACTTTATCGATGGGATACCAGCTAAGAAAAAAGAGTATGACGAATTAATATCTGGGTTGATTAATGAGGATGTTTTTAAACTTTTAACCTCGCCATCATACTTCAACGAGCAACTTAAATGGCAAGACCGCCGAAAAGTATTGCTTGATATCTCCGGTGACATTGCGGATGAAGAGGTTATTGCAAGCAATAAAGACCTGGCTAAATTGATGGATGTATTAAATGGTCGTTCGATTGAAAACCATCGCAAAGTGATTGCAGCTCGCCGAACTGAAATCAACAAGGAATTAGAAAAAATTCCAGTTCGAATTGATGAATTACATCGCAGTCTACCTGATTTAACAGGTATCGAGCGAGAAAAGCTTGAAGCGGAAATCAATCGTATAAACAGTGAAATTGATGGAGAAATGACACTGATTAATAATATTCGAAACGGTAATGCCATTTCCCAAAAACAACGAGAAATCCAAGAAATAGAAATCGAGTTACTAAGGATTAAGCAAGAGCATGAAGCCGGATCCAAGGATGATGTATATCGCTTAAAAGCAAAAATACAAGAAGAAAACTCCAATGTTTCTCTTCTTAATTCAAGGCTTGAAAATATCAAAAATAACAAGCGTTATAACGATGACAACATTAATCGTATTGAAGAGGAACTGGTTAAATTACGTGAAGAATGGACTGTAGTGGATAGTTCAATTTTTGTTCATAAAGATGATTGCTCATGCCCAACTTGTGGACAAGACCTCCCAGAGGAACAAGTGACAGCTGCAAGAGATAAAGCTTTATCACAATTCAACTTAGAAAAATCTACAAAGCTTGAAAACATTAATAAAAGAGGTCAGCAAGGTAAATTACGCAAAGAAGAAATTCTTGCTGCAAATGAAAAATTATTAAATGAATACGACAACACTAAGGTCTATATCACTGAGAAGCAAAAGGTTGTTGAAATTCTACAAGAACAGTTACTGACCCTTGAAAGCACGATTGTAGATATTACTGAAAATCCCGTTTACGTTTCAAAACTGAATGAAAAGCAACAGCTAATGAAACAAATGAACGAACTTAAGCTTTCCGCTGATGAATCAATCCAAGATATTCAAATGGCTATTTATCAGCTTAAACAGGAGCGTGATGATCTACAAAAAGAGCTTGCTAAGTTCGGCCAGAATGAACTGGCAGTAAAGAGAATTAGTGAGCTGCAGGAGCAAGAAGAAAAACTTGCTGAGGAATTTGAAAAACTCGAACACGAATTGTACTTAACAGAAGAATTCATCCGAACAAAAGTTAATCTTTTGGAAGATAAAATCAACAGCAAGTTCAAATATGCAAGGTTTAAGCTATTCGAGACACAGATAAACGGTGGACTCCAAGAGGTTTGTGAAACGTTATATAACGGGGTTCCATACGGTTCCGGATTGAACAATGCAGCAAAAATCAATGTCGGCTTAGACATTATTAATACATTATCAGAGCATTATGGATTTATGGCACCAATCTTTGTCGATAACTCCGAAGCTGTTACAAAACTAATTGATGTGGATGCGCAAGTTATATCCCTTGTCGTGTCAGAAAAGGACAAGGTATTAAGGGTCGAAAGTCCAAAACAACTGAATAGGGAGGCTGTATAATTATGAGTAATAAAAACCAAGTAGCAATTATCCAAAAGGACATAACAGATGATGTGAATAAAAGTCTGTCTAGATTACAAAATGATGGTTTGCAATTACCAGCAAATTATAACGCTAGCAACGCTTTAAAAAGTGCATTTTTCAAGCTTCAAGAGGTTAAAGATCGCAATGGAAAACCGGCGCTTGAAGTTTGTACAAGAGAGTCTGTGGCTAACTCTTTGCTAGACATGGTTGTCCAAGGTTTAAGTCCAGCTAAGACACAATGCTACTTCATTGTTTACGGAAATCAGTTACAGCTTAATCGTTCATATTTTGGGACACAGGCGGTACTTAAGCGACTTACGAATGTTAAGGATATTTGGGCAAACGTGATTTTTGAAGGTGATGTTTTCGATTATGAGATTGTTGGTGGTCGTGAAAAACTGTTGAAGCATGATACAAAGTTCCAAAACCGAGATAACAAAATTTTAGGCGCTTATACAGTTGTTAAAACCAACGAAGACGAAGAAATACTCACAGTTATGACCAGAAAAGAAATTGAAGCAGCTTGGGATCAGTCAAAGTCCAAGCAGCAGACGGTGCACCAAAAATTCCCTCAAGAAATGGCGAAACGTACAGTTATCAATCGTGCTGCTAAAGCCTTCATTAATACAAGTGATGACAGTGATCTACTTGTAGAAGCAATTAATAATTCAACGGAAAACGAGTATGACAATGATCGTGTAGATGTGACTCCAGAAGCTGAGGTTCAGAAACAAATTGAAGTAAATGCGAATTCTGAGGTAATTGACATTGAATTCGAAGAAAAAGAAGATCCACCTTCTGAAGTAATCGAAACGGAAACACAGCAGCAACAAATGAATTTTCAACAAACAGGTTCTGAAGGACCAAATTTCTAATGATTGAAATTACAGCACTTGCATCTAGTTCGAAGGGGAATTGCTACAAGGTTACAGATGGCATCACGCCCCTTCTCCTAGAATGCGGGATAAACTATCGAGAAATACAAAAGGCATTGAATTTTAGAATGTCAGAGGTTGCTGGGTGTCTTATCACTCATGAGCACGGTGATCATTGTAAATCAATTAAGGATGTTTTGAAGGCAGGAATCAACGTATACGCATCAAAAGGAACGATTGAAGCTATAGGTATTCACCATCACAGAATCAACCTAGCAGATGCTAAAAAACAGTTTCAAGTTGGTACCTGGACTATATTACCCTTTGATGTACAACACGATGTATCGGAGCCATACGGTTTCTTGTTAGCAAACCAAAACGGAGAGAAGCTACTTTTCGCCACGGATACATACTACATCCGTTATAAGTTTCCAGGACTAACCCACATCATGGTGGAGTGCAATTATTCCATGGAAATATTGAAAGAAAACATTATAGCTGGCAGGGTTCCTAAAGTAATGAAAAATCGGTTAATGCAGTCTCATTTCAGTTTAGAAAATGTAAAAGACTTTTTAAAGGCTAACGATCTATCACAAGTACAAGAAATTTGGTTGCTCCATTTAAGTGACAACAACAGTGATGAAGCAGGATTCAAGAGAGAAATAATGGAGCTCACAGGGAAAGTTGTTTATGTACCAGGATGATGATGTAGAGGTAACCATCCCTCAGTGTTATGTATTGATGACCGAGGGTATGAGTGAAAGAGGTTTGAAATTCAAAGCATATGTTCAAGGATATATTAAAGCGAGTTATCCAGAGTTGGAATTAGTGAAAATAGATGGCATGAAAGCAATCTGTAAAAGGAAATGAGGTGACCTTTTGAACTACATCAAAGAGTTAAACGCATTCTATGATTGGCTCGAAATAAATGAACTGTCTCCATCAGCAATTAACTTATGGTACGCATTGATGCACATAAATAATAAGGCTGCATGGGCTGAAACATTTACGGTAGCTGAATCGGTGTTATGTGTAAAAACAGGATTAACAGATAGAACTCTTCGAAAGGTCAGAAATGAACTCAAGCAGAAAAACAGGATTGATTTTGTTTCTAGAAAAGGTGGAAGAGCACCAATTTACAAGGTTATTTCCTTCTTCTCAAATGAAGCTACGGAAATAAATTCCGCAGATAGTGCCGGGGATAGTGCCGGGGGTCGTTCCGGAGGTAGTGCCGGAGATAGTTCCGCATTAAATAAACTAAACAAAACTAAACAAAACATAAAACAAGATGAAGAAGGCGCGCATCAAAATCCATTTCGATTTTTTGAAGAGAATGGTTTTGGATTGATTAGTCCTCATATCTCAGAAAATATCAGTCTATGGATTGACGATCTATCCGAACTCCTTGTAATTGAAGCTATGAAAATAGCAATTGAACAAGGTGTTAGAACTTGGAAGTACGTTGAATCAATCCTTAGAGATTGGTCTAAAAAAGGGTTGAAAACAGTTGAGCAGGTAAAAGCAGACCAGCTGGCTTATCGTGAAAATAAGTCTAGGAAGGGCACCGCCTACTCAAGAAAGCCAGTTAGAAAAGAATTGGTGCCGGCATGGATGGAAAACAAGGAAGATCAAGAAACCAAGCGGTCTGAGGAAAATACACTCTCTTTCGAAGAAAAAAAAGCAATGTTCGAAAAAAAGAAAGCATTATTGGAAGAGCGTTTGAAAAAATACGAGAACGGGTGATGACATGGATTTACAAGCAACACAGCTCTCACAAGCAGTTGAGCAAAGAAAAGACGTTTTAAAAGCTGAGTTAATGAAATACGGCTATTTTAAAACGCCTGAGGGGAAACAGCTTTATGAATTAACGTTAACGGAACTTGAAAACATTCACATTAAGGTCAAGTGTCAATTCGGCAGGGACATGGTACATGGAGAATGAGAGAGCAAACTACAGTTCTCAAAGATTGGGACATACATTCTTTAGTCAAAAGGGTGCAGGAGCTAGAAGAGAGGGGCTATGAATGTGCGGCCCCTATCACCTCAGTTAAAACAACAACGAAGCTCTTTAAGTACAGAAAAGCCAATTATCAAGCGTATAAAAAGGATTTTCTAGGTACTGAAGACCATGTTTTTCACATGGTAAAAATGAAAAGGACGGTGAGCTAGTTGTTTATTAATCTAACTAAACGAGAATTATTAGTTTCCCAGTTGGAGGAAAAAGGAAATAAAGAGATTGGTGGAGTAGATCTAGCTGCCTGTAGTGATAGAGAGCTGTCTTATAAATTAGCGCTTGTTCAGTTTCGTGAAGTTGATACTGCCAAAGCTAAAAACGTTTGGTTTTGAAGCAAACTGTGAAGTAAAGGAGTTTCATTTTTTCTTTTTTCTTTTGCTATTAGCGGCAAAAATTGCGATAAAAGTACCTGATAAAATAGTAATCCATAAAATCAAATCCATTTTTTCAGCTCCAATCGTTAGTTTTATATATATACGTCAGAGAATGATAAAAGATTCATTAAAGGTACAGTACGAAACAAAGGAGGTAACCAAATGATCTGTCCAATTTGCAATAAACCATTAAAAAGCAAAAAGAGTATTGAACGCGGTATGGGTCCTGTATGTGCTAAGAAACAAAAAGAACGTGAGAATAAACCGCCAAAAGGTCAGCTGCAATTCGTGGAAGAAACAGTTCTGGTGTTAAGAGGATGCTAAAAGTAGCAATACCGGTTGTGCCGATGGGCGCGGTTAGAATGACAGGGCGAGGGAAATACATCAAGCCTAACGCCCAGCGGTACCTAACTTATAAAAAGTTAATTCAGATGCATGTGTTAAGCAAGGTAAAGCGAATGGAGCTCTTAACAGGTCCACTGGAAGTAACGGTATGGTTTACAATGCCGATTCCTCAGAGTTGGAGCAAGAAAAAGAAATTAGAGTCAATTGGCGAATGGCATTGTAAGAAGCCGGATATCGATAATCTTGTAAAGGGTCTTTTCGATTCTATGAATGGACTCATATGGACAGATGACAATCAAGTAGCTGTTGTTAAATCTTATAAAATTTACGGGACCAAGCCTATGATTGAGGTATATGTCCGAAAAGCTAATTAAACATTATATGTATAATGTTTTCTAAAAAATGATCGGAGGAATGGATGATGGACTTAAATAAAATGGTGATGAATAGCTTATCAAAAATGCATGATTAGGGCCTTGTTCAGGAGATATTGATGATGAGCATATAGACCCGGAATACGGCTATCCCGATGATGATTAATAAAAAACTCTAGAATTATTAAGTTTACTAAAGTTTTGAATAAAAAAGAAAGGAAGTTTGCTGTATGTGCCTTTTACAA
>NZ_JBALOQ010000017.1:110431-140245 GCF_036962705.1 Bacillus sp. JJ1562 | reverse complement strand
ATAACACATCACCTTCCTTTCAACTACTATAATATTACATTTTTTAGAAATCGACAATAAAAATTTAAGTTTACTAGGTTAAGGAGGTAAAACATGGATATAAACACAAGATTAAATGTAATTAAATCAAATTTATCGGGAAACGGAAGGCAGTTTATTACAACGAATGATGTTATCTGGCTACTGAATACGGTTGAGGCACAGCAGATGGAAATAGAACATCTAAAAACAGTCGAACAAGCCTATGAAGCATATAAATCTGCGCATTAAAAAAGCCAGGAATCATCCCGGCACCAATTAAGAATTTGATTCATTATTGTTTTTGATTTCTATCTATAAATAATTGGAAACCATAATTTAAAAAAGAATAAGTTAACGATAGTAAAAAAAGATGAATAGGCCTGATTTTCTTTAATTTATAAAGATTAATCTTTTCGAAATATGCATTTAGTGGAAAAGCAAGTATATAATCGAGGACTAAATTGATCAGGCTGTAAAGCCAAAATTTCTTGTAAGTTAAGTGGAATATCCACATGTTTCCAATGAAGTAGGGTCCAAAAATAAAAGTTAGACCATTATTAGCTATTGTTTTAATACCTCCCTTTGCTTTCCACCATTTATGGGGAATACCTAGTAGATATTCTGTTAAAAGAACTGTAGTTGAAAAAAGAGTGACCGGTAAAAACTTAAAAAATGATTTTTTCGGGAGAAATAAAACAGTTGTCCATGATACTAATATCATTCCAATGCGAATTGCAGATAAAAACATAATCAGCCTCTCCTTGTTTTTTATTATTGTGTCAAGGTATTAAGCGATTATGTAATTAGGATGAAAAAATGAAATAAAAAAAGCCAGGAATCATCCTGACCAGTCCATAACAATTATATCATGGGAGGGTTCCTGGTGGGTACACAAAAAATGACTGCTCAAATTGATTTGATGAATAACAAAAAAGTATATGTTGTTAAAGATGGTCAGCTGATAGAACATGACCTCCCGGATTATGGTGAAATATTGGTTGTTACACTTGGTGGTAAGGTGGATAGATTGGAGACTACGGTGAAGAGGAAAGTGTGACCAAAAAAGCTAATGAAGGAGAGGTAAGAAAATGAAAAAAAGTCCCTGGACTAAGTGTACAAAAACAAATGCCCAAGAACTTATCATAATATAAAAATTTTATTTTTTTAGGGGAATTTTTGCAACTGTTTTTCTTCTGGAAATTTCATCCAACAACATTTTGATGAAAAAACGATCCAATCTTAACTTTACGGCTTTGTGATATGCATAGACTAAAAGATCGTTTGGCATTTTCTTAATACCCATTTTTTCACCTACCATAGTTCGTTAGTTAAGTTTATATAGTTCTAAAGAAGTATATACCTATAATACTGGAACTATTAAAGATAATGCAAATTAAGATTAAATAAAGGTTATGTATACGTTCTGTTAATTCCTCAAAAATTTTTTAAAATACTAAATTAATATAGCCTAACGGAAAAACCGAGGGCATGAATCAATCATTGCGAGTAGATCGTGTTGGTGATTTGTGCCCTCTTTTTATTTTTATACAAAGGGGACAGGGGTATGAATCAAAGTTTTAGAGACCAGTTGAAGCAGTGGAAAAAGAAGAATGGAATGCGGCATATGGATCCACAAATTTGGGAGAGTCCGAAAGAGTCACCGCCAAAGAAAATAGACAAGCTTTCTGAATCGGATTTGAGGTATTTGATGGGTACTGGTAGACCAACATATCGAAGAAATAAAGGGGCATTAAGACAACGATAGGAGGAGTTCATATGTCAAACTGGGCAGACGAATTAATTCACGAATACTCGAATAGTAAGAAGGATTTAAATAGATTACGTAAGAAATTAAATAATGATAACCCTATAGATCGTGTAGATAGAAGTCTGATTATCGGTATGATTGACGATATGGATTTTGCTATTGAGTGGTTGGAGACGGGAAGGCAACCTGGTCTAATGCGTGGGATTGATAAAAGGACAATTTATCAAAAGCGTTCATTGGAAAGCATGGATATTATTCCCGATATTACGAGCCAGCTGGAGGAAGATAATAAACCATTATATATTCCAGCTGACCAAAAACGAGTATTAATTAACATTCTCTCGTCTTTTTCTCTAAGGGAGCGACAATGTTATATCCTGCACACAGCTCAAGGAATGAGCATGCAAGAAATAGCGGATGAGCTTGGATTAAAAAAGAGAACAGTGCAGCAATACATCGAACGAGCAAGAAAAAAAGTTGAACAACGGGTTTCGTGACGTACGCTCTGACGTACGTTGTTTTTATTATTGAAGCGAGTTTGCAGGAAAATATCTCCTTTTGTCGAAATTAGTACATTAGGAGGGATGAATTTGGATAAAACACTTAGCTTAAAAGACAGATTAATTATTGCTAATCAGTACGAAATATTATCAAGATTGACTGAGGATGAGTACGAAAAGGAACAATTTGAAAACTTTAGGGATATTTTTGTTTCAGGTTATTCCCGATATTATTCTTTAGCTACCGAATATTTTTCTGATGAAGTCAGTGATGAAGAATGTAAGTTTGTCACAGATGTTCTGTCTCTTTATAGAGATTTGTATTTTTCCTGGGTACAAAGTGAAGAAGTGCAAAATTCCATAAACGAGAAAGATGTTTTATTTAAGGGTTTTGATCTAAATGATTCAACGGAAGTAAAGTATTTTAGCTTTTATAAGTTTTTAGTTACACGACTTGATAGGTTTAGTGAGATAAAAGAACTAATTGATTCAGGTAAAATTGAAGATTATAATTCACATGGTTCTGGTCCAAGTATGCAAAAGTTAGCTAACATGATTTCAAAGAGAGAAACAATTAGAAATAGACATGGGTTTGTTAGATATGAAAACTTAACAGCCGAAGAAATTACTGAAATTTTAAATGCATAAAAGTACGGGGTGTTGAAATGGATAATCAAATTTATTTAGATGTAGAAGCGGTAATAGGCAACGGAACATATTCGGATACTGCAAGCTATGAGGTTGTAAAATTAATGATGAAAGCAAACGTTGTAACCATAAGAAATGTTTCTGTAGAAGTGAAAGAAATAGAGGTTACTAATGATGGCGTAGTAAGGTTTCATGGTAATCGAAGAGAAATGTAATACAAAGGTTTAAGCATCCTGCGGGGTGCTTTTTAAATTAGTAAAATAATGTAATTAATAGTATTTTAATCCTGTGCAAAATAAATTATAATTAGATAGATTTTGAGGAGGATTATAATCTATGTGGAAAAAATTTTTAGAGTTATTTATTAAAAAGGCATGGCCGGTGATTAAAGAGTTATTGGTTAGATACGGGAAGGAAATTCTCGAATTTATTTTTGAAAAGCTATCCGAGTTTATCAAGAGCTGGATAGAAAAAATAAAAAATGAGAAAATGGCAAAGGCTGAAGAATCTCATGAGAAAGCTAGTACGGCAACAGATCCAGAAGAAAAGAAAAAATATGAATATGAATATGAATTCTATAAAAAAGAAGCAGAATCTTATGCTGAAAAAATGAAAGACATGGAAGAAGAATTAGAGAAGCTCAAACAATCCATTAGAGAAGATGTTACAAAGAAAACAAAGGATTTAAAAGCAGAAAACTTATTTTCTACAAACACAAAAGATTCATATAATCCGTTTGTTTTAAAGGATACAAATAACATTTTAAAATTAGAAAACAAAAATGAAAATTGATATAAGTAACGTCTATCCGTTTGGATAGGCTTTTTTTAATTCTCAAAACAAACATAAATACCCGGGGGTGGCAGGTGATGTAGCATGGCTGAAAAATATGTCTTGGCTGAGAAAGATTATGTGAAAGGCATGAAATACAAAGATATTGCCGAAAAGTACGGGGTTACCATAAATACAGTTAAGTCTTGGAAGACTCGTTATAAATGGTCCCGTGATGGTGTGCATACAAAAGAAAAAGGTGTGCACACAAAAAAACGAGGTGCTCCTAAAGGAAATATAAACGCAAAAGGGAATAGTGGTGGTGGTGCTCCTAAAGGAAATAGCAATGCCGTTACTCATGGTTTGTTCGCAACACTTGCAAACTTTCTGCCTGATGAAACTAAGGAGATTATTAATAGCATGGAGGAAAAATCTCCTGCTGACTTAGTTTGGGAACAAATAGTTATTCAATATGCTGCCATTATCCGAGCTCAAAAAATTATGTTTGTTGAGAGTAAAGATGAAATGATAAAAGAACTCAAAAAGGAAAAGCATAGTTCATCTGATAATGGTAGTAGTTGGGAAGAAGAGTACGAGTTCCAATTTGCCTGGGACCGTCATGCTACATTCTTAAATGCTCAGTCCAGGGCAATGAGTGAATTAAGAAGTCTAATCAAGCAATTCAATGACATGGCCACCGATGATGACGAACGTAAGCTCAAATTACAACTTATGCAGGCTAATATCAAAAAAGCTGAGGCAGAAGCCAACAGAATCTCAAAAGAGAATACGGATGACGAGTTAGAAGAAATCATCATTGTAGATGAATGGAGTAACGGCAATGAGTAAGAAGCCTACCATCGACATTCAGAAAAACGTTAATCCGCATTTCAAAGAGGTTTGGTTAACCGTAAAGCCATACAACATATTAAAAGGTGGACGTAACTCATTTAAATCATCTGTAATTGTTTTGAAGCTTATGTTCATGATGATTTGGTACATCATGCGAGGAGAACAGGCTAATGTTGTTGTACTGCGCAAAGTAGGTAACACGATTCGAGATTCTGTTTTTAATAAGATTCAATGGGCTGTTAATAAATTCGGTTTAGGCAATAGTTTTAAATCGACTGTATCGCCATTTAAGATAACCCATAAACGTACTGGATCTACATTCTATTTCTACGGTCAAGATGACTTCCAAAAACTGAAATCAAATGACATAGGAAATATCATCGGTGTTTGGTATGAAGAAGCAGCAGAGTTCAATAGCGAAGAAGAATTTGACCAGACAAACGTTACATTCATGCGACAGAAACACCATTTAGCAAAAACGGTGTACTTTTTTTGGTCCTATAACCCTCCAAGGAACCCATACCACTGGATAAATGAGTGGTCGGACAAAATGAAGGGCGAAGAAGATTATTTGGTGCATGAATCCAGCTACTTGAATGATGAATTAGGATTCGTCACTGGTCAGATGTTAAAGGATATCGAGCGTATCAAGAATAACGACTATGATTATTATCGTTATATCTATTTAGGTGAACCGGTAGGACTTGGAACAAACATATATAACATGCATTTATTCAAGTCGTTACAAGAATTGCCTAGTGATGACGATATTTTGTTAATTGATTTGTCATCAGATACAGGGCACCAGGTATCAGCTACTACACATGGCGCATTCGCATTAACGAAAAAGCAAGATGTTATCCTATTAGACACGTATTACTACTCACCAGAAGGAAAAGTGAACAAGAAGGCACCTAGTGAACTGTCTAAGAGTTATTTTGAGTGGCGCAAGGGTATTTTAGAGCAATACAAGAGAAACGTCGATGTAGAAACCATAGACAGTGCAGAGGGCGCATTGAGGAATCAGATATTTAAAGATCATGGAATCAGACTGCATCCTATAGCCAAAAAGAAAAAAGTGGATATGATTGACAACGTACACGTCCTGTTAGCTCAAGGGCGTTTTTATTATTTAGATACACCAAATAATAAGATTTTCATCGAGGAACATAAGAAGTATCAGTGGGATGGAGATACCTTGAATACTGATGATCCTAAAGTAATAAAAGAGGACGATCACACCTGTGATATGTTCCAGTACTACGTAAACGATAACCTACGCAAGCTAGGACTTAAATTCTAGGTGGTGAAGCAATGTTCAAAAAGATAATGTCCTTGTTGAAGGGAGGTTTGGCAAAATTGGGCCTTATAAAATCAATAAATAAACTGAGTGATCATAAAGACATTGAACTGAATGAAGAAATGTATCGACAAATAGACGTGTGGAAAGCACTGTATCGTGGCTACCATGAGCCGTGGCATAAAATCAGTTATAAAACCATTGACGGACCGAAAACACGAAAGATGGACACGTTAAACATGGCAAAAACAGTTGCTTCCGAAATGGCATCTCTTGTGTTCAATGAAAAATGTGAAATCAGCATAAGTGAGAACTCAACAAAAGAGTATATCGATGAAGTGTTCAAAGCGAATAAGTTTAACCGGAAGTTTCAAGACTATCTAGAATTTTCGTTTGCACATGGTGGTATGGTCGTAAAACCGTATGTTGAGGATGCACTAATCAAACTGTCATTCGTGACAGCTGACTCATTTATTCCTGTTTCATGGAGAAATGACTCAATATTCGAAGCGGTTTTCCCTTATGAGTTTAAGCGAAAAGATAAGAAATACACTCATTTGGAATGGCATCTATGGGAAAAAGATGTGTATGTTATCAAAAATGAAGTTTACGAGTCTAATAATGGTGATGATCTAGGAGTAAAGGTTAATCTAAAAGAATTTTTCCCTAGACTCGAAGAAGAAGTGAGAATAACAGGGCTTAAAAATCCATTGTTCAGCTACTTCAAACCTAACATTGCTAACAATTTTGATACAAAATCGCCTTTGGGTATATCTATTTTTTCTAACGCAATGGATACTATGAAAGCAATTGATACAGCATTTGATAGTTTCCATAGGGAATTTAGGTTGGGTAAGAAAAGAATCATTGTTCCAGCTCACATGGTGAAAACAGTCGTTGATACTCTAACAGGTGATGTTCACCGTTACTTTGATTCAACTGACGAAACATATGAGGCATTTAATGCAGGAGAACAAGATGAAACCAAACTTCAAGATATTTCTGTTGAATTACGTGTCGAGGAACATGTAGCTGCCATTAATGCCTTGTTAAACCTATTCGCTATGCAGACAGGATTTAGCCCGGGGACATTCACCTTTGATGGCCAAAGCATGAAAACAGCCACAGAGGTCATTTCAGAGCAATCTAAGACATTCAAGAGTAAACAGTCTCACGAAATCATCATTGAAGCTGGAATACAGGAATTAATTACTTCTATCGTGGATGTTGCCCGATTGTATAACCTGTTTAAGGGTAAAGGTGAATTTGAGGTCACAGTGTCCTTTGATGATTCTATTGCAGAGGATAAGGGTGCTGAGATTGGCAAGCAAATTCAAATGATTAATGGTGGTATTCAGAGCAAAAAGAGGGCGATCATGAAGATTCATGGTCTTACAGAAGAAGAAGCGCTGGAACTGATTAAGGAAATCATTGAAGAAGATAGGCAGCAGGCGCCTGATTTGAAAGATTTGAAAGCGCAAAGGGCTATATTTGGGGCGGGGGAGTGATTTAAATGGGGGATAATCCTAAAGTTACTCCACACCAACTGGACCTGTTCACTGAGCCAATCACAGACATTTACAGGGCTTTAGAGGATGAAGTATTCTTTATGGTTGCCAATCGCCTTAAAACCAATCCTACACACGGTAAAGACCATGTACTGGAATGGCAGATTGATAAGATGCAGCAATTGAGGATGTTTAACCAGGAGACGATTAAGGCGCTGTCGAAAGCCACTGGATTATCAGAAAAGGCCATTAAAAAGGCTATCGCTGATGTTGGACACGGGACTATTGCAGGGGTGGATAAGGAACTAGAGAAAGTTTATGCCACTCTTCCACCGCCTAGCCAAATAGATGCAATTCTAGCAACCTATGTCCAACAGACGTTTGTAGAGATTGACAACTATGTTAATCAGACATTGATAACCACGAATTATGGTGAAGGAACTGTAACTCGAATGTATCGTAAAATCGTTGAGGAAACGACAGGAAGGGTTTTAGCTGGTACCACGACAATTAATAAGGCTGTAGCTGAAACGGTCATCAAATGGTCAAATAAGGGTGTGGAAACGGCATTCGTTGACCGTGGTGGGCATGTATGGAGTTTGGAAAGGTATGCCGATACAGTTGTTAGAAATACAGTCAACCGGACCTATAATGAATTGCGTATGTCTAGAATGGATGAATACGGCATGGATCTAGTCCTGGTAAATAGTTATCCAGATGCCCGCGAAACTTGTTCTAAGATTCAAGGTAAAGTGGCATCGATGAGTAATCCTTCAAGTAATCCTAAGTATCCATCAATCTATGAGTTTGGCTACGGTACTCCAGCCGGAATTCGCGGAATAAATTGCCGACACATTCTGTATCCATTTGTTGAGGGACTAAACGAAAATAATCAGGTCCAATATGACCCTGATAAAGTATATGAGCGCGGAAAGCTAGTACAACAGCAACGTTATCATGAAAGGCAGATAAGAAAGGCAAAACGCTCTTTAATGCTGGCAGAGGAAATTGGGAATCCGGAAACGATTGAGAAGTATAAGAAGCTCGTCAGAAGTAGACAAGCTAATATTAGGGAATTCATTGCAGAGCATAACCTTCCAAGGCGATATGACAAGGAAAGAGTGTTAGTTACAGGTGGTAATCATTCATAAGTAAGCCATTAAGGCTTTTTTATTTTGGTCTTTTTAAGGGTTAGACCATAAAGAAACGAAACCTTTCTGCGTGAGGTGTGACACGCCTAAAAACATTAACAAAGGAGCGAGTATAAATGGATTTAAAAGAGTTGTTAGGTGAGGATTTGTATAATCAAGTAATGCAAAAAGCTGGTGATAACAAGGTTGCTATTGTAAGTGATGGTAATTGGTTCCCGAAAGAGAAGTTTGACCAGGTGAATAATGACAACAAGGATTTGAAGAAACAAATATCTGACCGTGACACACAACTAGAGGAATTAAAAACTAAGGCTACAGGTAATGAAGCTTTACAAACTCAAATCCAACAATTACAGGATGACAACAAAAAGATTAAAGGTGATTACGAAGCAAAAATTCAGCAACAGGCATTTGATCATGCTTTAAAAGATGCTTTAGGAGCTGCCAAAGTTCGTAATCCAAAAGCAGCTCAAGCCTTATTAAACTTGGAAGCTATCAAACTCGATGGTGATAAGTTGCTAGGTTTAGAAGAGCAATTGAAAACAATTAAAGAAAGTGATCCATATTTGTTTGCCGAGGAAGATAAAAACAATAACAACCCACATTTTTCACACGGCAATCATGGCGGCGGTTCTGGAAGCGGAGAGCCTACAAACCTAGCTGAAGCATTAGCGCAACACTTTACAAAACAATAGTTAATTTAGGAGATGATTATTCATGCCAGTAACATTAGCACAAGCAAAAGTCGGTATGGCCGACAAAATTGACCAATTTGTAATCGACGAGTTTCGTCGCAGTTCATTCCTTTTAGACGGTTTAACATTTGATAATGCAGTTTCCCCAGGTACTGGTGGAAGCACTTTAACGTACGGATACACTCGTTTAAAAACACCTTCTACTGCTGGATTTCGTGAAATCAACAAAGATTATACTCCGAACGAAGCAGACCGTGAGAACCTATTCGTTAATCTAAAGATTTTCGGTGGTTCTTACCAAATTGACCGTGTTATCCAAGATACTTCTGGTCAAATCAATGAAATGCAGTTCCAAATGGAACAAAAAATAAAAGGTGCTGCAAACCTTTTCCACCACACTGTTATCAACGGTGATTCAGCGGTAGATTCTAAAGCGTTTGATGGTCTGGATAAGGCTTTGACTGGTTCTAGCACTGAAATTAATACAGATGCAGTAATTGACCTTTCAAACGAAGCTGGATTAGCAGCAAATAAGTTTGCCTTTCTTGATGAGTTAGATAACTTCCTTTCTGAACTAGATGGAAAGCCTTCAATGCTTATGGGGAATAACAAATTGATTACTAAAATCAAATCTGTTGCTCGTCGTGCTGGATACTTAACTCAAAGCGAAGATGCTTTCGGACGTAAGGTAGATGCTTATGATGGTATTCCGCTTGTTGATCTAGGCTATTTCTACAATGGTTCTGCAACTGTTCCGATTGTAGGAATCGAGGACCGTACTGTTGGTACTGCTCAAACTGGATTAACAGATCTATACGCAGTTGGTTTAGGACTTGATGGTTTCCATGGTGTTTCACCGACTGGAAACGGAATAATCCGTAACTATCTACCGAACTTCAACTCTCCTGGTGCTGTAAAAACTGGTGATGTTGAAATGGTAGCAGCTGTTGCATTGAAAGCTACACGTAAGGCTGGCGTTTTACGTAATATCAAAGTTAAATAAGGAGGCGTTTCTATTGGCTAAAATCAAAGCGCCTAACAAAGACTACACCGGTGTAAGTGCCGGTGTTTCTTTTGTTAAAGGTGAAGCAGAAACAGAAGATAAATGGGTTATCGGATGGTTTAAGAATAAAGGTTATGAAGTTGAAGAAAATGAACTTGAACCACCTAAACCACCTGAAAAGCTAACAGTTGATGAATTGAAGGTTGAACTAGATAAGTTAGGTATTGAGTATAAATCTAGTGACAAAAAAGAAGTATTGCTGGCGTTGTTCAATGGAGAAAAGCTAGAAGAAGGTGAGTAAATGCCTTATCTAACATACACCGAATATCAAGAACTAGGTTTTGTCGAAATAGAGGAATCTGGGTTTGATAGGTTAATAAAAAGAGCGAGTGATGCAGTTGATGGTGTCACTCGCCATTTTTATAAGTTTAATAACCTTGAAGATGATGTACCTTTCCGTCAAGAGCAATTCAAAAAGGCGATTGCTGCACAAATTGAATATTTTGATGAAATGGGAGCGACCAATTCGCACGGTTTAAACGAACCCTCAACTGTACAGATTGGGAGAACCATGTTGTCGGTAGGGGCTAAAAACTCGCAACAATCCCCTCAGAACAATTTGGTTAGTAAAGACGTGTATTTCTATCTGAAAGACACAGGACTTCTTTACAGAGGGCTAGGGGTGATTTAATGCATGTTAGACCTTTACCCAAGGTATGGTTAATTCATGAAATCATTTATGAAGGCTTTACTGGCGAAAAAGATGATTGGGGTAACGATGCATACGAACAACCGCTCACAATAAAACATGTACGTTTTGACGATAAGACTGTTTTCAGTCGCGATAATACGCAAACTAAGGTATTGGCTAATGGGGTAACTTTTGTTGATGCCAAAAACAGTTCTCCTACACCTGATTTCAAAGAGCAATCGAAAGTGAAGTTTAATGAAAAAGATTATGTTATTCAAAAAGTTGTCCCTTGCTATTATCCCAACAAAAATGAAATCCACCATTGGGAACTGGAAGTGATCTGATGGTTAAAGTTAAGGTCAAAGTCGATTTAAAGGGAGTTAATAAACGTACCCAACAAATGACTAAATCAGGTCAATACGCACTCGCTAATCAAGTACATGCGGATAGCAATATCTATGCTCCTATGAAAAGCACTGACCTTAGGAATCAATCGACGATTGCAATTGATGGGAAGTCTATAATTTGGCATGCAAGATATGCTAGACGACAGTATTACAACCAATTCTCTAACTATACTACACCAGGTACGGGTCCTAAATGGGATAAAAAAGCTCTGTCTATCCATCGGAGTCAGTGGGAAAGAATAACCAAAAAGGCGATGAAGTAAATGGAATTAGATTTTATGGATAGGTTAAAAGACAAAATTAATAGTTTTAGCCTTTATGCCCGTTGCACCATTGGTTTGCTTGGTTCGAGTGAATCACTTTCTATTATGGCTATGCCTGGTGGCTCTGAAACGGTATTTTTTGATGGAACAAGGGACAAAGACTATCAAGTGCAAGTTAATGCCAAGAGTAAGAATCAGATGAATTGTTTCAATGCCTTAACTCAAATCTATCAAACATTAGAAAATCTTGAAGATTTACCTAGTGATAATGGGAGTTATGACTTCCAAGAAATTTCTACACAATCCTTGCCGTCATTGGTTGGACAAGATGAGCAGGGATTTTATATTTTTCAATTATCTATTAGTGCTAAAATCACAATTTATCAAGGAGTGAATGTGAATGGCTAGGAAAAAGAATGCCTTAACAGAATACCATGTAGCGCCCTTACCAGAAGGAGAGGTCCAACCGGAATATAAACGTCTAGCGAAGTGGATATCCACGGTGAATGATGATTCTGACGAAGAAACAGAGGACCAAGGTTTCTACGATGGTGATGGGACACCGGAAACTGATGTTATCAGTGTTAAAAAATCATACGCTTTTGAAGGAATGTACGATGAGGAAGATCCGGCCATGAAATTTATTGCTGGTCTCGAGCTCGAGACAGGAGAAGCTCGTAAAATTATGTTTAAGCAAATTCGAACCAATGGTGACACGCTTGAAGGTCCAGCGACTGTAACAGGTATTAAGGTGACTGGCGGAGAAGCAACTGAGTACGCTGCATTTGAGTGTGCTATTTCTTGGGATAAGAAACCGGTAGTTACAAAGGCAGGAGCATAAGTGAAGAGAGTGGATTCCACTCTCTTTTTAATTTTAGGAGGCGATTAGTTTGGCAATTAAAATTCAAACAGAAAAACCGGTAATACCAATTGAAATAGGTAATGTGAAACTAGAATTTGAGATTAGTGACGAGAACATTAAACGTTTATATGAATCTCAAGAAAAATACAAAGAAGAGCTCAAAAATCTTGAAGGGGAAGACTTTGATGCTGCAAAAGAAGCAGTAAAAAAAGCTCTAGACTTCTTTTTGGGTGAAGGTGCTTTCGACAAGATATATGAGATATCCCCATCCATCATTCTAATTACTAAATATTTCTGGCAAATCGTCGAAGGTCTCGAGGAAGAATTAATCAAAAAAGCTGGATCGACACAACAACAAAAGGCGAAAAAATATTTAGCAGCAAAACAAAGACATTCAAACCTCGCATCCCCTTTAGTGTGAAATCATGTTTGATTTGGCTTATCCGTTAACGGAATCAGTTGAAATTGATGGAATCGAATTTGTGGTTGATCTGTCTTTTGATAATGTCCTGAGACTGATTGACATGCTAGGAGATAAGGAAATTCCTGACTATGCCCAAATTGAAATTGGTTTCGAAATGTTGTTAAGGGACCAGTTAGATTATCCTTTTGAAAAGAAAGCAGAAATATTTTATCAGTTATTCGAAAGTGCAATTGGTAGTGGTCAAGAAGGGCATGCTTCGGTTGATATCGAAGGTAATCCAATGCCACAAAGTAAAGAAAAAGAGGTCTACTCATTAAAGCAGGATGCAGAGTATATATATGCTTCTTTTATGAGTGATTACGGATTAGATCTATTTGAACAACAAGGTAAGTTACATTGGTATAAATTTAAAGCCCTTCTTGGTGGTTTAACGGATGGAAGTAAATTTTTGCGTGTGATTGAAATAAGAACGGCTGATTTACCAAGCGGTAAAGGTACAGAAAAACAACGAAAACAAATGCTTGAATTGAAGCGAGCGTATGCTTTAAAAGGCGATGATGTAAATGACATTGAAGACGATTAGGTGTAAAAAATGCAATAAATTGTTAGGCAAGTTAAAAGGTGAAGCCGAGATCAAGTGCACCAGGTGCCATGAAATAAATAAAATTAAAAACTAGAGAGCCTATGAGCCCCTATACAAAATCAATTTTTAAGTATGGGGGTGAAGTATGTAAATGGCTGATGGAAAAGTAGTAATTGATGTCAACTTAGACAGTAAAGACGCAGAAAAATCGGCAGACAGATTAGGGAAAAAACTTGATGGCGCGTTCCAGGACAAAAACGGAAGATGGCGAGCTGCCAATGGACGTTTTCTGACTATGAAGGAAAAAGCTGATTTATTGGGTACATCCGTCGGAGGTGTTGGGGAAAAAGGAGCAAGAGCTGCCATTGGTATCGGTAAAATTGTTACTGCATTAGGGTTAGTCGCACTAGGAGCAAAAGCGATCAACATGGTAACAAGTGCCTTAGATGGTGCAATATCACGTTACGATACCTTAAATACATTCCCCTTAGTTTTACAACAGATAGGGTTTTCATCGGAAGATGCTCAAAAAGCTATTATTCGGTTATCTGACGGTATACAGGGTTTGCCTACAACACTTGATGATGTAGCAGGAACAGCGCAACGAATTGCAGTAATGACAAGTGATTTAAACGGAGCAGTAGATACAACTCTGGCATTAAACAATGCATTTATTTCCTCGGGATCCAATTCAATGGATGCATCTAGAGGACTACAACAATATGTCCAAATGTTATCTCGTGGAGAGGTTGACTTAGAATCATGGCGTACACTCCAAGAAACAATGGGCGTGGCGTTAAACGATACAGCAAAGGCGTTTGGATTTGCTGGAGCATCTGCACAAAATGATTTATATGACGCTCTTAAAGAGGGAGACATTACATTTGATCAATTCAACAAAAAGTTAATTGAGCTTAGTAACACACAGAATGGTTTTGCGGATAGAGCGCGAACATCTAGTGGCGGTATTAAAACAGCTTATACGAACATGAGAACTGCAGTTGTTCGTGGTGTAACGGCCATTATTGAGTCAATTGACGGAGTGTTGAAAGATACTTCCTTCAAAAGTATAGAGAACATAATTATGAACGTTGGTAAAAGGTTCAATGAGGTGCTCCTTAATATTGCAGAGATGATTCCTGTTGCTGTTGAAAAAGGGAAAGAGCTTTGGACGACAATAAAGGATATTTATCAAGCTCTAGAACCTTGGCTACCGTTGATCGTTTCTGTTGTTGCTGGAATAATTGCATTTAATACAACGATAGCTGTAATAAATAGTGTTAAAACAGCAATAACAGCAGTTAAAGCAACATGGGCAGCTCTTAATGCCACGATTTTAGCAAATCCGATAGCCTTGGTTGTTGCTGCCATTATTGCAGCTGCTATCCTAATTTTTGTTTATTGGGAACCAATAAAAGAATTTTTTATCAAATTATGGGATCAAATAAAAATCGCAGGATTAGCAATTTGGGTAGCGTTAAAAACAGCTTGGCAGTCAACAGTTCAATGGTTTAAGGATATTTGGTCATCGACTAAAGCCTTTTTTGTTAGCTTGTGGAATGATACAGTTGAAGGATTTAAGAAAATATGGAATCCGATTTCAGACTTTTTTTTAAGAATATGGTCAACCGTTCTAACTGTTTTTACGGCATACTGGAATTTAATAAAAGAGTATGTTTCGTTAGTGTTGACAACAATTAAAGAGGTTTTTTCGACATGGTGGGAAATTGTTAAAACTCTTTTTGCAGCTGGATTTTTGACACTTGTATATTTAGTCACCGGACAATGGGATAAAATCAGCGAAGTTTGGAGTGCTGCCATCACAAAAGTGATGGGACTAATTAAATTTATGTGGCAGTATATTGTGAGCATATGGACAAGATTTGGTGATGAGGTAAAGCAACTTGTGATGACATTCGTTTCTAACAACTTGGAAAAATGGCAAGAATTGAGATCGAAAATAATTGAAAGAGTGTCAGAAATAATAACCACAGTTGTTAAATTCTTCTCTGAATTACCTGGAAAAGTAGCTACACACCTAGGGAAGATGATCTCAAATGCAATGGCGAAATGGAATGAACTCAAAGCAAATGCTACATCCAAAACCGCAGAAATTATTACTTCAATTGTAAGTTTCTTTGCTCAGCTCCCATCTAAAGTAGCTGCAAAACTCGTTGAACTGGCGTCTACCATAAGAACTAAATTCAACTCAATCAAGAGCGATATGAAGAAGATTGGAATCGATTTAATTTTAGGGTTAATTAGTGGTGTTACTGGAATGGCCAAAGATTTAGCTAACAAAGTTGTTAGTACAATTAGCGACGCAGTCGATAAGGCGAAAAGTTTCCTTGGTATAAAATCACCCTCACGCCTTATGAGAGATCTGTTTGGTCGAAATATGATGCTAGGCTATCAAGTTGGTATTGATAAAGAAAAAGCATCAACAATCAGAAAGATGGAAGAAGCCACTGGTTGGATGACTCCAGAAACGCCTAAAGTAGGCGGTTTTATTAATAGGCTAAGAGGTGTGACAGCTCCTGTTAGGAATGTGATGCCTATTAGTGTTGTTACGGGTTCAAGTAACAAATCTGTACCATCTCAAAATAGTGGTTCAGGCAATCTAGACAATCTAGTTGGAGCAATCAATAGACTAGCATCACGTCCAGTTAGTATTGCAATTAATGGTAGGGAAATCGTATATGCAACGGTTGACGATATGCAAGAAACTATGGATATCAAGAAAGTTATAGAAAGTCTGTTTTAGGAGGTGTCCGTGTGAGTTTTTCATTTGATGGAATTACAAAAAGCTATATCCGAGCAGTAAGAGGTGTTGAACGACCAACATGGGCACCTATTGAGCACGAAATTATTGAAATTCCGGGTCGTCCAGGCGGTTATATATCAGGAAAGAAAATAAAGGTTAGGGTTATCAACGTTCCTATAGAGGTTCGTGGTTTGAATTCTAGTAATCTCCAAAGTTTAAAAGAAGAATTAGCAGCGTGGCTTATTACTGATGAGCCAAAAAAATTAATATTCAATGATGAACCTAATCGCATCTATTATGCTGAAGTAACAGAGGAATTGGATTTAGATGAAATCTTATGGAAGGGTAAGGGTGTTATCACCTTCCTCTGCCCCGACCCCTACAAATACGGCGAGGAACAGACTGTAACGGGAACAGGTCCACTAATTGTTGAGAATGAAGGTACAGCTGAATCATATCCAGTCATCACTTGTAAATTGAAAAAAGATACCACATTTGTCGCAGTTGGCAATGGTGAAGAAATCAATATGATTGGTGAACCAGTGTCAGTTGATGATATTGTATTCGAGCCTAAAACTATCATTCTTAATGACTCAATGGCATCCACAGTTGGTTGGGGAGCTGCAGGGTTTACTCCCGATGGAAGTGTGAAGACGGGTACTGTTACAAGTAATGGGAATAACATCATTCCTTCAAGCTATGGTACGGGTACAGCATGGCATGGTCCAGCTGTCCAAAAATCACTTTCTCAGCAACTTCAAGACTTTTCTGTAGAATTTACATTTGTCTTTAACGCTCGAACACTTACGGAATTAGGGAAAGTTCAACTTTATGGGTTAGATCCGACAAACAAAAAGATCTTTATGCTAGGTATGAGTGACATGTGGAACAGCTATGAACAGAACATGCCAGAAGGATATTTGTACAATGCAAATGAAGTGAGAAAAGAGGTTCTTGTACGGAATGCTAATGAAAAGTGGGAAGGTTTTTACGGTTATATACGAATTACTCGCATTGGTAGAGAAATAGAATTCTTCCTGAAAAAGGTTGATTCTAACGGTAAGGAGCTTGCCACAAAGGCTAAGAAGTACTTTGATTCTACAAATGAGTATCAAACCAAATTAGTAAGTATAGGGCTTCATTTTGCACAGTTTGGAGCATACTTACCGATTGAATCACTTGGCGCTAGTCATGTCACTGTGACAAGGATTAATCAACAGCAAGGTATACCTATCATTGGACGAGTTGGTGACGTTGTTGTGTTTGATAACAAACGAAAATTAATCACTCTTAACGGTGAAGATATCAATAATGAGAAGGCGTTTATCGGAAAATACTTTTCTGTAAAGCCGGGGCAAAGTGCTCTTGTTGCAGAGCCATTCGATGCGATAGAATCACTAAAAGTGAGGTGGCCGACAGCATGGCTTTAATTCACATTCTTGATAAACAAACCGACAAGATTATTGGGACCCTCGATAAGGGGGAATATATTCACTCAAGACGTTTTACAACTACTGACAATAAGAACAAAATTGAATTTACTGCATTAACCAAATTGGATAAATTAAACGGAAGAAACCGCCTCGTCCTACAGGATAGAGACGGTTTTTTTGAGGAATATATTATTCTATTTTCAGACCAACCTACACGTAGTCAAAAAATAGTTATTGGGACAGCTAGTTTTGTTGATTTGAATAAGGCTGATGCAATACCTCCAGCCAGTTGGGATGGTCAGACTGCACAAACAGCGACAGAAACCACATTAAATGGTACAGAGTGGCGACCAGGAAATATTGAATTTGCAGGTATTAGGAAAATAACTATATCTGAACGAATGAATCCTTATGAACTGTTGAAGTACATAGCATCTACATTTGGATTGGTCCTTAGGTTTAGAATCGAAGTCAAAGGCAATCGAATTGTAGGTCGATACGTTGACATGTTCGTGGATCGTGAGGTCTTTGAAGGAAAAGAAATTGAATTCGGTAAAGATTTAATAGGTTTACGCCGTGTTGAGAACAGCACAGGAGTTGTCACAGCATTAAGGGGATTTGGACCTGAAAGAGAAGACGGTACCAGGATTGAAGTATTAATTGAGGATGAAGAAGCACGACAACGATGGGGAAGAAACGGTAAGCACTTAATAGAAGACTATTATCCTGAATCTGATGACCAAAACATGACGTTGGAACGATTGACTACTCTGACTGAAAACGAATTAAAAAAGCGCATAGATTCAAATGTATCATATGAATGTAAAGTCGCTACTATTGAACATATTGCAGGACATTATCACGAAATTATAAGAATAGGTCAGATCACTCGAACAATAGATGATGGTTATTCACCACCTTTGTATCTTGAAGCTAGTTTTCAAGAGATTGTGGATGACCCTTCTACTGGCAAAGTACTCGAATGTAAGATTGGTAACTTCGTTGAATACAAGAAAGAGGATTTGGAAAAACAAGTTGCCCTTCTAAAACAAGTAATGTCCGATAGGCTAGTTAAACTTGTCCAATCAACTGTGGTATCAAGCTCAGGAGACATTTTTAAAAATGGGCTAGGTCAAACTACCTTAACGGCTAAAACGTTTCTTGGTGGTTTTGAAGTCGATTCTGACGGTGACAAATATTCATATCAATGGGTTAAGCGTGACAAGGACGGAAATGTAGACACTACCTTTAATCAAACAGGAAAATCAATCAATGTTTCCAGCAGTGATGTGGAGGAAAAGAGTACCTTTGTAGCTGAGATTGCTATCAGTGACAAGACCTCCACAGTCTCACAGATTACCATTTCAAAAGTATTTGATGGTGCAGATGGTCAACAAGGACCACAAGGCCCTAAAGGAGAACAGGGATCAAAAGGAGCAGATGGTTACACACCAATCAAAGGAACAGATTACTTTGATGGAAAAGATGGTCAAAACGGTAAGGATGGATCCAGCTCATATCTTTGGGTGAAATATAGTCAAAACTCCAACGGAAATCCTATGAGCGATAACCCAGCTGGAGCTTTATATATTGGTGTAGCAACTACGACAACACCTAGCGCACCATCATCCTATACCTCATATAAATGGGGGCTTTTTAAAGGTTCTGACGGTGTACCAGGTGAGCCAGGTGCCGACGGTAGTACAAGTTATCTACACGTAAAATACTCGAACGATGGTGGAAAGAACTTTACTGCAAATAATGGTGAGACTGTTGGCGAATGGATTGGAACGTATGTGGATTTTAATAGCGCTGATAGCAATAACGTCTCCTCTTATACCTGGAATAAGGTTAAAGGAGACAAGGGCGATAAGGGCGACACAGGACCTCGAGGACCACAGGGGCCTAACATTGTCGATAGCACTACAGAAATCGAAGCAAATGTGATTAAAGCGAATCATGTCGATATTGCTAATTTATTTGCATATACTGCATTCATTGAAAACTTAGGGGCGTTTGATTTTAGTGCTGCGAATATAACCGGTGGGAAGATAGCAGGTGCTGTTTTCACTTCTTCCAGAGGAGATTTAGGTGCTGGGAATTTTCAACACGGAACCTTTAAGGAAGGGATTGTTGAGCTTCTAAAGTTTAACAATCTAACCGAGGTAGTAAAAGGTCTAACAATGTCACCTGGGCTAATCAAATCATGGGGATCATCTTTTGACCCAACTGTCATTGAAGGTTCCTTTAAATTTGACCAGCCAATTGTACAGAATCCTTTCATATCTCCTTCCTTTCAGAACTTTTGGGTGAACTACGACAGAGGATTTGAACCCATAGGATATAGAAAGAATTCAAATAATACAATCGAATTTAAAGGGAGGATTTCTAGTGGTTCCATTGGTCAGACTAGACCGATGTTTAGGTTAGCCAATGGACATATTCCTTCGAACGCTAGGACGTTCCCTGTGTTAACGGATACTGGAATAGGAAATCTTACCATATTTAACAATGGAGATGTGTGTCTATTGAGTGGCGGAAACGGTTGGGTGAGTTTAGACGGCGTATCATTCCCTCTAACATAGGAAGGTGATTTTTATGGAGTGGCATCGGGTTAATGAGCAAGGACAATCGATTGAAGTACTAAGTGAGTACGAAGAAAGTGAATTTGTTGTCCCGGGGTGGGAAGGATCTCTTTGCTTACCAATCTATGATTTCGAGTTGAAACAATGGAAGGAAGGTCTTTCTCCAGAGGAATTGGATCAGAGGCGACAGGAACTGAATGTGCAACCATTAAGTCTTGAACAAGTCCAAGCGGAAAATGAATTGAATGCACTTGCAATTATGGAATTAGCCGAAATGATATTAGGAGGTTGAGGAGGTGAAACAAGATATGCTAGCTATGTTATTTGCAACCTACATCATGAAGGGTATGAAGTCATACTCAGATGTTCCAGAACTACTTAAACCACAGGTTAAACAAATTTTAGAAGATGAAGGATTAGGGCACCTAGCCGAGTAGGTGTTTTTATTTTGCCTTGAAAGGGTGAGCGGAATTTGTACTTACAAGAAATCACGTGGATTTTAGGGATTTTATCCTTTATTGGTGGCATTGCAATTTTTTTATTTAAAAAGATTGTGATTGAACCACTACAAAAATCCATCGAAGCGTTAAACAAAACGTTGCAAAAGTTTGAATTAAGTACGAATAAACAGTTAGAAATACATGATACTGAAATCGATTTGTTAAAAATTAAAACTACAAGGCATGAAGAACAACTTAAAACATTATTTAGTAAAAGGGAGAGTGTGTAAGATGAGAAAAGATGTTTTTACTTTATTAGGTGGTTTTCTAACAGCATTATTATTTTTCTTTGGGACGATCGGGATCTCTTTTGATTGGTTTAACGAACAGAGTATCAATGCATTTGTTTTAGTATTATCTGCATTTGCTGCACTTGCAGTAAACGTATATGCAGTTTGGAAAAACACTTATACAAGCAAGAAAGCGCAGCTGCAGAAGAAAGCTTTGCAAGCTCAAAAATTAATGAAGAAATAAGGCTATCTCAGTCGAGGTAGCTTTTTTTAAATTTGTATTAAAGGATTGTTACAACATGTACGAAATTGACTGACTAACATATTTTATTAAAAAGGGAGGAAAACCAATGTACCATATTACAAAAGACTACATTAGAACCGGTAATTCACGTAGTGGTCAGCGTATTGGGCAAGTAAAATTTATTGTCTCCCATGATACCGGTAATTCCGGATCTACTGCTTATCAAAATTGGAGTTATTTCAATAACCAACAACCCAGCGCAAGTGCACATACGTTCATTGATGATAAATATATTTTAGAAATGATTCCGTTGAATGAAAAGGCATGGCATGTACAGTACAACAAACCAATCGATAATCGTATTTTCGGTGATGATGCGAACGATGCAGCAATTGGTGTTGAGCTTTGTTGGGGAGGAAAGATTAACTTTCAAGAAGCGTACAAGCGATATGTTTGGTATCATGTTTACCTTTGTAAAAAATATAATTTAGATCCGAAAAAACACATTGTTTCTCATAAAACACTTGACCCAGGTCGAAAAACTGATCCGGATAATGCTTTAAATAGATACGGTATCACATGGGAAAAGTTCATTAATGATGTTATAAAGGAATTTCAATGGGAGCCACAAACTAAAGTTTTAGGTGTATCGACAGGATTACTAAATCAAGTGCCTGAGAAAGGGGTGGGGGAGTTGCCACTAAAAGTTGGTGATAAAGGTGAAGGTGTACGGATTGTGCACCAACAATTGGCTGCATTAGGTTATATTATGCAATCCGACAAAGATAGAGACATCTATGACGATTGGACAGCTGGTAAGGTGAAACAGTTCCAGCAGGATCAAATGATTCGTACACAAAACGGTGTGTATGATTATTACACAGCAAGGGCATTTGCTCAAGTCTTAGATGTGTATCGTAAACATTGGTTAGAAACGAGTAAATAGGTTATAATTTCTTAAAGTCTTGGGTATATAAGTACTAGGGACGTGATGAAATGCAACAAAAAGAAAATTTTCCAAAAGAATTTTTCTGGGGAACGTTGCTTAGTATTCCTTTGTGGTTATCGTTTTTCGGTTGGATAAAGATTTTCTTTAATGGATAAATTAATATTGCACCAAAAACTCTTTAGTAGTAGCCCTGTCTTTTCGGAGAAGGGGCTTTTTTATTTGAAATTTAAAAAAGCCCTCATGGATGTTTGGGCTATTTTATTCAACTCTTATCTTTGAAACAGGCACCTCATAAAATTCCGCAAACTTATAGAGTAACTCTTCGCTTGGCGTTCTTTGGCCCTGCTCATATCTACTCAAAGAATTTTCACTTATTCCAACAGCTTGAGCAACCTGCAATTGTGTGAAGTTTTTTTGGAAACTTAACATTCTAAGATTGTGACCAATTGATGGTTTCATAATAATACAACCTCTCTACTAGAATCTAAAGGAATTTTACAATTATGGAATCCTTTTTTCAACAACGTTAATATGAAAATTTCTTCAAATCGTTGTTTTGTAACCGATATTATTGTTGTTAGACAATATTCGACATAATTTTATAGGAGCTTAAAAATGGATATAGAACAGATAATTAGAGAAATAAACAACAACGTAGATGCTCTCGATCTAGTAACGGCAAGAAAATACATTGAAGAAAATATTGAATTATTAAATTCCAAAAGGCATTTCCTAAATAGAAATGCTCGGGACCTATTGAAACTTTTAACTGACATGCATAATTCAGATTGCAAGCCATTACAAAGAAATGAATTAGCAATAATAAATACGATTAATACTTATGCTACAAAGTTCGATTTAAGGGGATTAAAATTACTTATCAAAGAAAACTCTCAACTATTGCTTCGTGAGGATATAATCCCTTACTTTAATAAAGATGCTAAAATTGTACTAGAAGGTATGGGCGCAATTACAAAACGATAAGGATGGGTAAGCAATCTATCTCTTAGGAGTTAGGTCTTTTTCCCTATCGTTCACATATTTGTCACAAAATAACAAAGGAATAATTCTCTCCTTATTGAATCCTCTAAATGGGGGGATGAATGTATTATGGAACGAAAAGAATTAACTGCAACCAAAGTGATTAATTCTAAAGTGTATTTGCAGATATTTGAAGTAGATGGTATATATGATGTATTTGTTTTTCCCGATGCATCTGATTTAACATCTGTTCGGATTAAACAGGAAGGTATAAAAGAAGAAGTAATTGAAGAAGCGATAAAGCAATTTGAGGAAATAAACTGGGTAAGATTAACATGAGGAAGGCCTATTTCTATGGAGATTAGGCTTTTTTATTTGTAAAATATAAAAAGAGCCCTCACGTAAGTGGGGCTTAAACTATTTGTTAACTTATTTTATTCCTTTGTGTAACTTGATAATTGTGTAGTGTTACGTTTAATCTTTTGGTGTCATTTACAGATAAATCAACAAACTCAACACCGTATGAAACTGACTTTCCTTTAATGTGATCTTCCCTTCGGATAATTTTACCTCTTAAATCGAATTCCTCACCTTGGAAAGTAAAGTTTATTTTAATAATAATATTGTATTTAACGGGAAATTCATAAGGTGAATGAAATTTTAGTCCCCCAACACTAATATCATTAATCATTCCGTTAAAAGACCTATTTTTTAATGCCCCTAAAGAATTGTTACCAATATCAATGAGAGTAAATTTGCTATCTATTCCAGGGAGTTCAATTCTATAAGAATGTCTTTTGTTGACTGGCTTGAATTTATTTACTTTTAATAATTGATTTTTTAATGATTTATTATTTTTGTTTAAAGTTTCAATTATATGAGCTTGTTTTACTAATCTTCGTTCATCTCTAATAAATAAAATTAACAAAAATACTAATATTATAGTTTGTGATAAAACTATGTAATTCAAAAATTATCACCTCAATTATACAATTTTAAGGCTTTTTGGTTTTCCCAATATATAGCCTTGAGCATACTTAACACCAATAGCTTTTGCAACTGCTAAATCTACATCAGTTTCAAGCCCTTCTAGAATTAATTTGATGTTATGACTATTAGTGTAATGGAGAATAGTCTTAATAATTGCTTGTTTTTTAGTATCCCTATACAGGTTCTTAGAGAAATACTTATCAAATTTAATAAAATCTGGATTTAGCTCAATTATCGATTTGAGATTAGAGTTTCCTTTTCCGACATCATCAATTGCAAATTGAATACCCTCTGATTTTAATTTGGAAATATTCTCTTTTAAACCTATATAATCGTTAATTGATTCCATTTCACTAATTTCAAATATGACTTGTTGACTTATATAGTTGTTTTCGGTAATAATTTTCTTTATAAAGGGCAGAAAGTTTGTATTTGTAATAGTAGATGGAAATACATTTAAAAACAAATGACCGTCCTTTTTTGAAAATCCTGCCGAATGGAAGGTAAAAGCAGCTTTATGAATAGACCGCGAATCTAATTCATAGAGCTGTTTTTCTGTTTTTGCTAGTTTAAAAGTTTCTTCTGGGTTTGCAGTATGTGAGGTTCTAAGAAGTCCTTCATATCCTAACCTAGTCCATGTTTGAATATCAATGATGGGTTGGAAAAAATGTGTGAATAGTTCATTGTGTATTAAATTTTTAATCATTTTTGGTAATCACCCCTTTCATTCTTACTTTTTTAGAATATAAAAAAAAGATGACTACGCCGAAATAAAACGGGAGTCATCTTTCTCCGCTAAATTCGGTAACCCGACTACCATAGCAAGTGTGCTTTAGGTTCGTGGCTTTGCGTCCTTATCTTTCGATAAGTTTGCCGTTATCGTATAGCTTATTCAAATGTAATGCTTTTTCCATATATAGCATAAGACAAAAGTCGTGCGAATTCAACAAAAATTGACAAAAAAGTTTCGGGAAACGAATAATTTAGTTATTTTATACCTTTTTATGTCGAATTTTGTATTTTTTTATAAGTGTGACAAATTTAACTGCATTTGGTAATTTTTAGATTTATAATCATCACGAGGCTTGCGTAGGAGTTGGAAAGGAGGATTCCGGCTTTTGCGCTAGAGCCACCTATTTTGAAGCAGTAGGTGGCTTTTTTAATAATAAAGAAACAGCCCTCACAAAGGTGAGGGCAAAAAATGTATTAAACACTAAGGTTAAACCCTTTTTTATAATACTAGTTTCATATAATGTATATATCTTATTTCAGGTCAAACAACTATTAATTTGTTGCAGCCCCATCTGAACCTAAGTAACGTCCATTAACAGTTGTATTTTTTGCCATAACTCCATTATTGTAGAAGTAATAGTCTTTGCCATCAATACGGTTCCATCCTGTGTACATAGCTCCTTTAGGAATTGAACCTGATACAGGATTTAAATAGTACCAAGAACTTCCGTCAAAATACCATCCGGTTTGCATCGCTCCTTTAGGGACTGCTCCACCAGAAACTTCAGTTAAATAATACCAATGACTTCCATCCTGTACCCATCCAGCTTGCATTGCTCCGTTTGACGCAAGATAATACCAATGGCTACCATCTACAATCCATCCAGTTTGCATTGCACCACTGGTATTCATGAAATACCAGGTTGTTCCCACTAAAACCCATCCAGTCTTCATAATACCTGATGAGGTGTCGGTGTAATACCATGTTCCATTATCCTTTAACCAACCCTTATGTAAACTTCCATCTAGATACTTATAAGTCCAGCCACTAGATATAAATTTCCAATCGCCTGTTAATGGTGCTGGATTTATTGCAGCACCATTTCTGTGAATTTCAAAATGTAAATGGATTCCTGATGGTCCTACTACGTCTCCTGTGTTACCTTCATATCCAATAACTTGTCCTTGGCTCACGGTAGAACCAACACTTACTGCGGTACTATTCAAATGACCATATACTGTATTATAAGTGGTGGATCCTCCGAAATTATGTGAAATAATAACATAATTTCCAAACCATGGTTTTTTATTATCGGAAGCTCTGTTTCTACCTACCTCGATTACCTTCCCCTTTGCTGCAGCCTTGATAGGGTTATTAAGATAAGCTGCAATATCGATACCGTTGTGCTGCTGTCCCCATCTAGGTCCAAAACCAGAAGTAAGCGTTCCGTTTGAGGGAGTTTTAAATGTCTCTTCATCAAACTGAGCACTAGCTTTATTACTAAAACCACCAAACGTAAAAACTGTTAATACAATAACAAATGAAATAAATAACTTAATTATCCTCATAGTACACCTCCTATTATTATCAAATACTATATTTCTGCAAAAATATGTATAATCCTTCATTTTTTTACAAATAAAACCAAAATAGTGCAAACGTACTATTAAGACACAAAACCTTCACGTTTCTGTCATATTAATAAAAAGGAATGAACTCTTTATTATGGAATTTTACTAAGTAGGGGGGATGTAAAATGATAAAAAATACTGAAATTAAGGAACTAACCGCAATTCAGGAGTTTAAATCAATGGTAAATTTGACAGTAGGAGAGATGGCGAATGGTGAATTTGATGTGTTTGTATTACCAACGCAATGGGGACATCAAGGGGTAAGAGTCACGAAGACAGGTAATAAAGAAGAAATTGTAGATGAAGCATTGAAGGAATTTGAAGAAAAAAATAATGTGAAATTGACATGAAAGAAGTCCTATCTCTTACTCGAGGTAGGGCTTTTTTACAATGTCGAAAAATAAGGTTTATAGTAGATTAGTATCATGTTATAATCTTATTTATCAACATTATCCACATAGGACTTATCCACATATCCACAGTGTCGAAATGCGGTAGATATAGAAAATATTAATTGAAAGGAACTACTTATTTTATGGGCGACAAAATCATTTTAAATTTCGATGAATCTGGTAATATGGGCAGGCAAGGTCGGTATTTTACGATTGCTTGTATACAAATGGATGGGAGCACTAAGCCTTTGAGCAATGTAATGAAAAAGGCTATTTTAAAAACAAAGCAGACATTCCCGACGTTTAATGATTATGATGAGATTAAGGCGAGCGATGCTTATCCACCAATAAAGGATTATTTTCTAAGAAAGATAGCTTCTAAGGATCTATCTATTAGATATATTGTTGCAGATCTACATCATGTTAAAAGTCAGTTACTTCAAGATGAAAACTTACTTTACAATTACATGCTAAAATATGTAATTGAACCAGTAGCACTTACAAAAGGTTTGAAACACTTAGTGATTAATTTAGATAAGAGAACTATTAAAGTTGAATCAACAAATTCTTTTGAAGGTTACATTAAAATAAGGCTTAATTATGAATTAAATTTAGATTTAAAAATCGATGTGCAGTATCTGGAATCGCATAATTCATATCCAATACAAGCGGCTGATTTTGTTGCTAACTCAATATACGCTAAGTATGAATATGGACGAAATGAGTATTATGAAATTTTTAAAGATAAAATAACTCAAAAGGAACTCTTTCCTAAGAGATATTTTGGTCGAAGTAAAGTAGTCAATTTTTAAAACAATGTTTGTCCTAATAATTTAAGAGAAAAATGTTTACAAATTAAAACATAAAATGTTATAGTGTTTTTAAGACAATGATTAAGCGCAAGTAAACCCACTAATAACGTGTGACAACATTTATACACATAAACTGCCTGTGTGGTAGTCGTTTTATTGGTATTGCGCTTATGTCGCCCATAAAGAAACAATATTTTCAAGATCATGTATAAAAGATCTTGTTTTTTTAATACTAATAATATAGATAGAGTAAGCCCTTTATAACGTGTGATAGTTAAAACCACATAAGCGGTCTGTGTTGGCAGCCGTTATAAAGGCCTCTATCATAAGAAAACCCCACTCATTTAAAGTGGGGTTTTGTACTTTTAAAAAGGCAAATTATCCTCAGGCGGTATCCACTTAATATTCCTCGTTAACTCAGTAATATCTTTGTTTCCCTCATATAAAACCTTATCAATAATTGTTTCCCTATATCCGGTTTCCTCGATAATGTCCTGAATGTATTGATAAGCTACAATCGCTACAGCCTGGTCAGGGTTCTCCTTATATTCTTTTGGAGTAACGTTAAATGAGCCACCGCTTCGAAGTTGGCTGCCTTCAATATTTAGAAATACATCAATTGATACTTGCATCATTTTCACCTGTATTTAATAACGCTTTAATAATATCCTCAAACTTAACCCGATGAATATCCTCAAATTTATCCACAATTCGCAACTCATTCTTAAGTTGATCTACATAATGTACATTTCCCAGCAGTAAATCAAAACCACCATTATAATAAATTACTAATGTTAGTTCTAAGTTAAATTCCATAGCTTCACATATGGTTTGGTTTATTTCGTCGAGCTGATGCTCATCTAAAAGAGGTCTTTCAACCTTCTTGTTATCCCAGTCAATTTTCTTTGCCAAACCAATATGTTCAGGCATATAAAACCCTTGCCATTTTATTTTTCCGCGGTCCTTTATCATATAAGGATAACCTCCCCTATTAAAACACAAATACGAATGTATGTCCTTTTAATTTCTTGAAACTAGAGTATATGTTCGTATAAGTATTGTCAAGAAGATGAAAACATGAGAGGTATCCTTATAAGAGCCTAAATTTATTAAATAAAAATAACTTTTTGTACGGATTTGAATTACCACTCATATAATGTAATAATATTCAAGGTATGTTTTAATTTTTTAAAAGTTATATTATATAAAGAAGGAATTTTAAATTAAAATGTCGAAATTACTTAACAAAAGGAGGGGAATTTTTATGGTACCAGCAATTCAAGTTGCTAAGTATTTTATATTAAAAAGCATCCCCGGTACAAAACAGAACATCACTAATCTAAAACTCCAAAAACTTTTATATTATGCACAAGGACATTACTTATCTAATATGGGAAATCCTTTATTCCCTGATAGGATAGAAGCTTGGGTTCATGGACCCGTAGTACCAGATGTTTTTAAGGGTTATAGTCATTATAATTTTAACGAAATTATTGAAAACGTAGATCCAACGGAGATTGATGAAATCAGTTCAGATATTAGTGAATTTCTAGATCAAGTTTGGGATAAATATAAAAATTATAATGGAAAGCAACTTGAAAAGAAAACTCATAGGGAAAAACCTTGGTTAAATATTAGAGAAGGTTTACCGGATTTTGTATATACTAATGATGAAATTACCAGGTCTTCAATAAAAGAATATTTTGATGCAAACCATAATCTCGCGGTATTTGTTTAATACCGCTTTTTTATTTTGTGAGGTGTAAGATTGTGATTTCAATAACTTTATCAGTAATATATTTTATAAATATTCTTGAATTGTTAATTATCCAAAGTGGTAGTCTAATAATAACTAAGTTAATACCCTTTTTTGGAGCTATACTCCCTCTAAGTTTTACTGTTTATTTTTTCGCTTACAAAGAAAGGAAAGATATAGCATACTCTGCATTTAAATTGAAGTTAGAGAAATCCGTAATTACATATCTTTTATTTTCGATATTATTAATTATTTGTTGGATACTTTGGACTTATTCAAATTTATTAACCAAGTATCCAGTGAAATTTAATTTAATGATTGTACTTATAGCAGTACTTTGGATTATCAATATTGTTCATGTATATAG
>NZ_JBALOQ010000017.1:108718-110385 GCF_036962705.1 Bacillus sp. JJ1562 | reverse complement strand
TGTTCATGTATATAGGAAGACAATTAATTCCATAAACATTTTTAAAGTTATGGATATTCAAATGTCTCTATTGAATCGAAACATAGAAAGAATACAATTAATCCTCTTACTCAAAGAAAAGAGAGGGTATGATGGGATATTAAATTCAGTTGAATTTGAAGCTAAGTTTTCTGGGAAAAAATTAAAGAGGATATTGGAACAAGTAAATACAAGCTCACAGATTATAATACAAATATTTTTATCTAAAATAAAATATAATCTTCCCAAGGATTTTTCAGCACGATTAGAAGAATATTTAGGTCTACTTAGTTTTTTAATAAAAGAAATTCACGTTCATAGGTATGAGCAAGTAATTGCTTTAGGTGCGGAAAAAGAATCAATTGAATTTTATGATACAATTCTTCAAAAAACTAATTTGTTATTATCGAATACTACTAAAAATCTATGGACTGAGGATACTGAGAAAATTGTTAACTTTTATCAATCTACAATACCCGGTATTTTCCAAACAAGCTTGGGTTTTTACGAAGAAGTGTGCAGTTCAGATTTTCAAAGTCTATCAAAATATGTTGCGGAGTCTAAACAAAGACTAATAATTTATTATAAAAATATTAATACAGTGATAAATATATTAAGTGCTAACAATCATCAAGACAATTTAATGATATTAAAAATGTTAATGGACCAATCCAATGATTCATATGAGTATATTGATGGGACAAACATATTTACGATATACTTTTCTCTAATGACCCAAGCTGTTTTAAAGAATGATGTCAAACTATTAACAAATGTAACGAACTTAGGTTTTCAGCTTGCGGAAAGTGAATATAATTTGTATAAAGATGAAGATTTAATTGAGGCAAGCAAAAAACGATACAGCTTATCGAAAATTATGATTTTAAATATTGTTAAGGCTATAGAATTGGGCCATTATAGTTGCGCTGGGTTTTTGATTAAGATGTCTACAAATCAACTAGAAAACCATAATCTTAATAGGAATTGCTATGATGTTTATAGTTTTGTTAAAAATAATAACGAAAATATGCCTAACTCTTTAGAAAGTTCACTGGGATTAGATATAAATCCTGAATTGTTAAGAAAAATAGGCCCTTCAATTTCTTTTAGTCCTATTTCTTTTGATTACTGTTATTCCAAAGCTATGTTTTTAATCTATTGTCAACAAGAATATTTAAAAGCTATAGGTATTAAAGTTATAACTCTCTCTGAGATTCTAAAAGTAGAAGACTTTATTAAAGATACAAATATGGTGTATCTTAAAAATAAAGTATCTGGTCTAAATAAAGAATATGGACTTAGTTTTTTGAGTGATCAAAACGAAAAGTATCTAAAAAAAGAATCATTAATAATAATATAAAAAAACCTCATAAAATTGAGGTTTTTTTATGTACAATTTTTTTCATCAAGAAGAAACTTCTAATTCAAAAAGCATTTATAGAGAACAACTCAATTATTTCAATCTTACTAAATACATAAATTAATCATTAATTTTAGATGTCTTAAAAAAAAATTGGAAATGCCGTCTAAAAACGCCAAAAATCAAATCCGACCCCAATCCGACCCCCTAAGGTAAATTTACAGGTAAAAAAGAAAAATTGTTACAAAAACAAAAGACCGCTAAATCCTTTATTATCAAAGGTTCAACG
>NZ_JBALOQ010000017.1:25264-108697 GCF_036962705.1 Bacillus sp. JJ1562 | reverse complement strand
CTACAGCTTAGGAGGCTGTCGCTCTATCCTACTGAGCTACTGGGACATGGAAAATAACTTTATTCAGAAGAAGTCCACCAATTGTACAGTTTAAGTAAATAAGATCTAGATAGCTCAGCCTTACTGAATAAAATTAAAGCCTCCGGCGGATGCCACAGATTATAAAAGGAAACTTTTCGAGCTTAAGATCAAAGACTAAGAACGCCACGTCCTGTGGCAACGTCTTTGTGACCCACCTCATGTGGGCCTAAAAAATCTGGGCGCAAATATGCCGTGGCATATTTGATTCTTTAGAAGATAATTATAAAATTAATTCCCGACAATGGTCAAGACTTATGAGCGAAATTAAAAATCCACTCTCCGGTTGGAGAATGGATTAGTTAGAATGAAATTGGAAAAGCCACAATTGCCGTAATACCCTAAGAAAGTTTAAAACCACCACTCCTCAAAGTGGGTGTTTTCAGAAACGTTCCTGTATGTCCTTCAGGTCGCCATGGACGAAGGCCTGCCATTCGAGCTTCAATGTTAAACTCCCTATTTCAGTTCAAAGGTTAAACTTTATTATGATTACGTACAATGTAGCTTGTATCTGTATACTACATGATTGATTCCACGAAAGCAAATGTAAAAATAATCCAAAAAGTTGAACTTTGTCATAGAATTATTCGGATAATATGGTGCCGCGCCTCGATTGTTGATGAAAAACAAATCATTCAAGGTGAAAAAAGAAAGATTTTTGTGGAAAAATATTCCGGAGAACTACATTTTTGTATACATCTGCTTCTCTTGCAAGATACTAGAGAAAAAAGAGAAAGGAGGTAGGCAATGAAACCCAACAATGAACATCTTACATCAGCGGAGATGGGAAAGCTTTGGGCGGTTTATATGGGGAACTCAATGGCCCTTTGCGTGTTAACCTATTATCAAAAACATTGTCAGGACCCTGACATCATGGAAATCCTTGATAAAGCAAAAAACATCAGTAAAAATATCATTGCGGAAATTACGAAGATTTATAATAAAGAAAATTTCCCTATTCCAATTGGATTTGATGTAAAAAAGGATGTAAACATGGATGCTCCAAGATTGTTCGCGGATGAATTTTATCTTCATTATCTAAAATACACTGCGAAAGCAGGGTTAAGTCTTTACTCAACAGCGATTCCGATGATGATCAGGCAAGACGTAAGAGATACAATCATTAAATTTGATGTGGATACCATAGAATTTTTAGTTGCATTAAATGAGACATTAGAAAAAAAGGGCTTTTTAACGAAATCACCAGTCATTCCAATCCCGAAAGAAGTGAGTTTTGTAGAAAAACAGAGCTATCTAGCTGGATTTATTGGCGACATAAGGCCACTTCATGCTTTAGAAATTGCTCACCTCCAGGATAACCTTGAAAACAATGTGGCGAGTAAAGGACTATTGATGGGATTCAGCCAAGTGGCATCACATAATAAGGTAAAAGATTTTATGGTGCGCGGTAAGGAAATTACAATGGATCATATTAAGAACTGCCTGGAAAAGCTGCACCGGGATAGTCTACCGGGTCATCCATTACTCGATGATTTAGTGGAGGCATCAACGATTCCACCTTTCTCTGATAAGTTAATGATTTTCCACAAAATCGATATGTTCTCCATGAAAGTTCGATCATATGCCAATGCGATTTCCCTAAATGGTAGACGAGACATTGGGTTGATGTATAGCAAATTCATCCTGGATGTTGGCAGATATGTAGAAGATGGCGCCGATATCATGATTGATGAGGGATGGTTTGAGAAGCCACCACATGCCGTTGATAGAAATGCACTTGTAGATGATAAATAACGGAAAAAGTCAGGCAACCATGGCCTGACTTTTTCAATTTACGGTAATTTAATTTCAAAGGTTTCAAACATAATTGGATTAGGGATTTGATAAGCCTTAAATTTTACCCCTTTATTTTTGGTAGCTTTAAATTCTTGCTTAAATAAGTTTCCCTTAATTCGTTCGGCAAATGGAGCTTCTTGAAAGGATAAATCCTTGCCATCCTTCGATTCTAACCATGTACGATTCCTTGTTAAGTTATCGTCAAATGGAAATGCGCTTTCTGCTTCAAAATAAACGACCGTTTTATCATCAAGAAACTCAACATCCGTTACTTTAATTTTCCCAGCATCGCCCTGATCAATTTCTAGTGGAAGTGTTTCGTCTAATGATACGGATAGCTCCTCAAAGGCACCCATCTCAGTTGGAATCTTATATGGAAGGATCGTCAGGCTTTTCACTCCTTCTTTAATTGGCGTATAAAGATAATCAAGGTTTGCAACCTCAACTCCGTCAATAGCTTCCCCATGTCCACTACCAGTAAGGCTTCTTAGAACTCTACCATGATCATCGATCATAGCAAAATGTAAATCCATATAAGGATCAATTTCTGTGTTGTTAGGGTCTACTTTTACTTGAACAGCTAAATCTGTTCCGGCCGGGCCGACTTTCACAGACTCTACGGTCACTTCCGCGTCATAAATGACGTTCGTTGTGTTTGGACGAATAACCGTCACTTCATTTGATTGCTTCACCGGAAATTCAAATTCCCAATTACCCGGAATTAGCCCCACTGCATCAATGATGACCTTCATATCAAACTTTTCTGGTAATTCTTCTGTCGGTTTAATATCCATGACTATTTCATATTTAGATGGGGTAATAAACTTTCCAGTGCTACCTGCACCAAAATTAATCTCTTTCCCGTTTACCAAAATGGTCGGACGCTCAATATCCCCAATTGCAATGAGTGACTCGTGGGTAATGCCAAATGTTAACCGAGTACCGTCATAAAAAATTTCATTCATTGTCAGCGTCACACCATTATCTTTTGCTGTCTGGTTAACGACTTGAGTAAGCCCACTTTTTCCGGCAATCTGTAGCCCTTCATCACCAGACTCATTGAAAAAGGTTCCGACTAAAGGTATTTCAGAAGCAACCTTTGCTAATGTCGGTGAAAAAGTAGCTGACCCTAAAAACAGGATAAATGCTGCAGCAATTGATCCGATTGTTGTTAGTACAATTTTTTTGCGTCTTGGTTTCTGCTTTCGATTTTCATTGATTGTATGTTGAATAATGCGACCAAGCTTCTCAACGGGCACATGAATGCTTTCAAGCTCTTTATTAAATTCAGGGAAATGTTTACTCATTCACGATGTCCTCCTTTAATTGATTACGCAATAGGGCAATCCCACGGTGTATATTTGTTTTTACGGTTCCTTCTGGACAATCAAGAAATTCAGCGATTTGCTTAATTGTGAAGTCCCTGTAAAATCTTAAAACTAGAACAGTTTTATATTTTTCATCTAATCCTTTAATAGCGTTCAATAAGTCGGAATCGGCTTCCTTATTTGAGTACGAAGGTGCCTTGCTTTCGAGGAAATCCCGTTCCATTGGAATCACTCTTTTTTTCCTACGAAGCTGATCAATCGCGGTATTTATAAGAATTCGAGTGATCCAAGTCGAAAAATATGTATCATTTTTTAAATCCTTCAGAGAGGAGAGTGCCTTATAAACCGTTTCCTGAAACACCTCAAGTGCATCGTCCTCATTTTTCATATACAAATAGGCCATCTTATAAAGCTTCGTTTTTTCGGTATCAATTAATTCCTGAAAAGCACGGTTATTTCCCTTTTTTGCTTTCGAGACCAGTTTACTTATATTCAAAACCTTTCCTCCTTTCTTCTATAAGTTAGAGAAACTAGACATGCAAAACGTTTCAAATTTATAAAAGGATTTTAGTTGTTATTATCGAAATACATATAAATCTTATCATTTTCGAAAAAAGGTGGAAGATAGAAATGTCAGAATCACATTTATTTTTATTTGGGGGAGGACCTCCTTTTAATTCATCATTAGGGGAGAGGTTTGCGGATTTAGCTGGAAATAATGTTGCTCGGATTGCGATTTTGTTTCTTGAGCGACCAGGCTGGCAAGAATATATGCCGAGCTATACGAAGGTTTTAGAAGACAATGGAGTACATGAATTTTATTATTTTGCACTTTCGGAAAAACCAACTCAGGAACAACTGGGTAAGCTTGAAAAATGCACCGGGATTATTATCGGAGGCGGAGTAACCGAGCTCTACCGGGACAATATTGTCGATACCCCAGTTGGGGAGATAATTCAAGAGAGGTATAATGATGGAGTTCCTATAGCAGGCTTTTCCGCGGGAGCTTTAGTCTCCTGTGAGCATTGCGTGATTTCACCAGAAGACACGTTGCAAAAAGAACAGCTATATTTACCTGGTTTAGGCTTAATTAAAAATTGTGTGATATCCGTTCACTTCTCGGAATGGGGAGGAGAGGAAAACCTAATAAAAGCAATTTCTAAATTGAATGTTCCTGGCTATGGAATTGATGAAAACTCAGGTGTTTATTTTAAAAATGGACAGCTGGTCGAACATGAAGGTTGTGAGCCTCATATCTATGATTAGACAAGCGGTTGGGGCAATTGTCTTTAAGGATGATCAATTTTTGCTCGTACATAAAACAAAAATAAACACACGATCTGGTTCCGAAACAATTTCAGGTGAGTGGGATTTCATTAAGGGTGGAATTGAAGACAGTGATGAATCACTACAGGGGGCACTTCTCCGCGAACTTAAAGAAGAAACCGGTTCGACTGATTTTTTAATTATTAAGGAGTTCGATGAGAAAATCAGCTTTGAATTTCCTAAAAAAATTCAAAGGAAAATCGGGTATGAGCGTCAGGTGACTACGATGTTTTTGGTTGAATTCACAAGTGGTAAAGAAAAATTGACTCCACAGGATGAAGAAATTGCAGACCTTCTGTTTATTAGGAAGGAAAAGGTTCTGGATACACTTACTCATGATGATACCCGGAGCTTTTTTATCAAAAATCTGTCCTAACTAAGCATAAAATGACAGGATGAAAAACCGTGTGGCAGATAGAATTAAGGTAAGGAGTGAGGGGAATGAGTTGGCTAGAATCATTACAAAACGCAATTGACTATATGGAGGGCCACCTGCTTGAGGATATATCAATCGAGGAAATAGCGGGGCAAGCAAATGCATCACCGTTTCATTTTCAACGTACGTTTTCGATTTTAACAGATATCACAGTGGGTGATTACCTCCGCCGTCGACGATTAACACTGGCAGCTGAAGAATTAACGAAAACTGACACAAAGATTATTGATCTAGCCTACACATATGGCTACGACACTCCCGAGGCTTTCACAAAAGCTTTTCGGAAACAGCATGGTGTAACGCCAAGCGATGTTCGAAAGGGGATTGGAAAGCTGCAATCATATAGCCGCCTGGTCATCCAGGTGAGTCTGAAAGGAGCAGATCCAGTGAAGTATCGAATTGTTGAGAAGGAAGGATTTAAGGCAGTAGGTGTAAAGCGCAATTTTTCATGTGAGAATGATGAGCATCTCCGTAGTATTCCGAAGTTATGGGACGAAGTAAATTCTGATGGCACCTGTGATTCATTAATTCCACTTATGAATGGTGAAATTGATGGGATTTTAGGAGTCTGTGTAAGTGAGCCGAACGTCAGAGCAATCGATTATTGGGTGGCGGTGGAAAACGTAGATGGCGCATCAGGAAAGTTTGAGGTCCTAGACATTCCTGCATCGAAATGGGCTGTATTCGAGGTTCATGGTGCGATGCCACACGCGATGCAGGATGCGTGGAAAAAAATCTACTCAGAATGGTTCCCATCAAGCGGATATAAGTACGGTGGTACAGCCGAGTTCGAAATGTATCCGGATGGAAACGCATATGAACCTAATTATTACTCAGAAATTTGGATACCGGTGAAATAAAGTGCGAGCCCCAAGGAGAGAATCCTTGGGGCTTTGAGGTTAGTGGCAGTATTTTTCAGATAGTGGCAATATTTTTGAAATAGTGACAGTAACTTGGTGATTAGTGGCAGTATTATTCAAATAGTGACAGTAACTTAATGGTTGAGGACCGACTTGGACTGAATGTTTGATGATAAATTCAAACTCGTGGACACTTTATAGTCAATAATCAAAAAATATGGCTGATAAATGAGATTTATAGCCAATAAAAATGATTTACGGCCATTAATATAAACTTATAGCTAATAGACAAAATACATTTTCACCGCTTCATGGTTTTTAGCGTAGACTACAAATAGATTAGACAGAAATTTTCGATAATCTTATAATAAAAGTATCGAATACAAAAAAGTGAGGTAACTCCAATGGATCTACATTATCAAGAATACGGCGATACGAGTGCACCTCTGATGGTCTTTTTGCATGGTGGCGGTGTAAGTGGCTGGATGTGGGACAAACAGATCCAATATTTCTCTCATTACCATTGCCTCGTTCCAGACTTACCTGGTCATGGGAAAAGCATCGCAATTCCTTTTTCAATCAAAGACAGTGCAAAAAGAGTTAAAAACTTAATCGAAGAAAAATCAAACGGAAAGAAAGTTATACTAATTGGTTTTTCACTAGGTGCTCAAATTATTGTGCAGCTTCTAAGCATGAAACCTGATTTAGTCGATTTTGCAATCATTAATAGTGCTCTTGTACGGCCGATGACCTATGCAAAAAAATGGATTCAGCCGACTATTAAACTATCAGCTCCACTCATTAAAAAAAGATGGTTTTCCAAACTCCAAGCAAAAACTTTATATGTCGGTGACGATTATTTCGAAAAATATTATGAAGAGAGCAGCCAAATCACAGCGGAATCTCTTACAAGTGTACTAAAGGAAAATATGTCGTTTACGATCTCGACTGATTTAAAAAAAGCTACCACCAACATATTAGTGACTGTGGGCGAACAAGAAAAGTCCATTATGAAAAAATCAGCTAATGACATCGTAAAAGCAAACCAAAATGCTAAAGGTATCCACATTCCAAACATTGGCCACGGGGTTTCGATGGCGATGCCGGACTTTTTCAATCAGATGGTCGAAACATGGATTAATGAAGGGGAAGTACCTGAAAAATGTAAAATAATAAGCTGAGGGGGAACGAAATGGACCTGTCACATATTCGTCTTTTAGTAGACAACTATAATGAATGTTTCTTATTTTACCGAGACATACTAGGTTTTGAGGTTTCGTGGGGGGATGGAAATTCCCGATATGCTGATTTTACTGGTATCGGTGGGGTAAAGCTTGGTCTTTTTGAAAGAAAGCAAATGGTGGCGGCAATTGGCACAGAATATGCACCACTAGTAGACAATCAGGACAAAGCAACATTGATTTTTAAAGTAGAAAGTGTAGAGGGTACATACGAAAAAATGAAAGATAAACTTGACTTCATCACAAAGCCGCACGAGCAAGTGGACTGGATGCTAAAGGTTGCACATTTCCGAGACCCAGCCGGTAACCTGATTGAAATCTACGAAAATTTATAAAAAACAAACCACAACCATCACTCATAATTCGGAGATGACGGTAGGGGAATAAGGAGGGGCTCTATGAAGCTTTGTTTGCATTGTGAATCAGATATGCTGGTGAAAAAGAACTTTTATATGTTCAAAATCCCTGCTGCCATCTTAATGCTTTTAGTACCATACGGATTCATCATTTGTTGGCTACCATTTTTAATGCCACCAAACTACGCTTGTAAAAAATGCGGAAGAGAGTTTCGTAAAGTAAAAGAGGTAGATTGGCGAGAATTTGAAAAAATGAAGCAGGAAAAAGAAGAAGGCAATTGACATGATGTATTTAGGGGTAGTATTAGCACTAGCACTCTTTCGCTGGGAGAAGAAGGAGTTACATCTTAAAACATTCTTAATAGAAGTCATTGTTGTATGTTTTTTCATATTCCTTTTTCAGTTAATCGGGACTTACATTACGAGTAAACTAGGTTTTATGCCTGTTGATTTCTTGCCAGAAGGTTTAGAAATATGGATAGGAAGCATTCTGATATTATCATTTGCTTGTTATTTATCTTTCCGAGGTTGGAGAAAAAAAGGGGCCAGCAATTCAGACGAAAATGATACATAGTCAAAAACAACGGAAGCCATTACCCCCGTTGTTTTTTATTTTCCACAATCGATTGTTTAATTAATGCCTTGCAGCACATGACAATCCCAGTCAGAAATGCCGTAATAGTGTAGCCGAAGGGCAAGTAAAAAAAGCAAACCAGGGTTGAGATAAACAACCAAATCAACCAAAAGAGTAACTCTTTAGTCATTGGACCCGTTCACTTTCTCAGCATCGATGATCTGATCACTTAGCACTTTTGCAAGAGCCTCTACGGTATTTTTTAACTCCTTCATATCATTATCGACTCCACCGATTTCAATAAGAATAGAGTTTTCTGCTAAATCTTGATTATACACTCCATTCCCTTGGTCATATCCCTTCGCAACTACGCCCCTGCTGATTCCCGGAAGCTGTGACTCGATTGACTTGTTGAGAGACTCAGCTAATGCATAACTTTGTTCAAAATTTTTACTGGCGCTACCAACGACAAAGAATATCCTTGCATAAGGCTTGTTTTCGATAGTTACAGTTGATACATCTTTTCGGATACCATCACGGTGAATATCGATTAAAAAGTCGATATCGGAGTCGCTAGCCATTGCTGATTGGACAATCTCACGAGATACTGCATAAGATTGAGTAGTGCTCCAACCTTTTTTCTTTAATTCCTGCCCAATATTTGTTGTATCGACTATTGCACCAACTCCGTATTTTTCTAGCTCCTTACCGAGAAGTTCGCCCACAGTTGTAATGTTTGTTTTTGAATCAACCGCTTTGTCCATATCAGGGTCGCCTGCTAGCCCGAGAAGTGGTAAGTAGGACTCAAAACTATGTGAGTGATAAATGAGAACCTTTTTATCAGTTGCAAAAGTACCTGGTGGTGTTTTCGGTTCCTCCTTATTAAGTTCGTCTAATTCCTTTTGTGCCATTTCCCTTTCTTGTAATAAAACATCTAAAGGAGGCGCTGATTCATATGGGAGATTGGTGAAATTTGTACCCTCTCCTGAAATCAGGATTTCAGTATGGTACATGGATAATCCGGGTAATTCATCTCCGAAAAAGCTTCGTAAATCTCCGTACTTAAATTGAAGGGTTGATTCTACTAAAATTTTGGTGAAAGATTCTTGTTCCTCATTTAAGGTTTGTCCGAAATAAGCATTCTCAAATTCAAGTAATTTAACAAAAACTTCATTCGGAAGGCTCCGAATATTAATATCGAATTGTCGAAAATTCACCCATTCTTTTTTGATTGAGGATATGCCTGAAGCAGCTGCGAAACATATGATTACCGTAAAGATAAACAGAAAGGCAATTCTTGAAATAAAAATTGGCCCATATTCAGAACTTTTCATGATCTCAGTCCTTTATGGCTTTTGGACATGTATATGAAGAAGTTGACTGAATTAGAATGTTTTATAAAATTTAAAAAGCATGGCGAGCCATGCTTAGTCTATGTACTACTATCTTATTTATCTTCTCTTAACAAATACTCATTTCCATCCTGATCATAGAAAGAGAACATTGAGCCATACGGCACTTTTAGCAAGTCCCCAACTTTTACGACATTTTGCTTCATTTTTTCATAAGCTGCATCAATGTCAGTGGTGCTGAAAAGAACCGATGGATGTGAAACTTTTGATGGGTCGTGCTGTTCCATAGCCGCTTTAGAATAGAGTACCAATGTTGTGAATTCGTCCTCACTAGGTCCTACCTCAATCCAGAAAAAGTCAGGGCCCATAGGTTGCTCGAATTTTAAAACAAAACCAAGTTTGTTGATCCAGAAATCCTTGGCTTGTTCTTGGTCTTCCACGTAAACAGTAATTTTTCCAATTTTATTTATCAACGTTATCACCTGTTTTCTTTAGTATTATGATAAATTCTAACAAACGCATTAAACTAAAAGCAATTTTGGCTTTATGTATTCTAATTTATTATCCAAGTCTATTATTCGTTAAGTTTAAGGCCTAAAAAATCAAAGGAAAGATTCCAATAAAAAATGCAGAGGCCACCGCCTCTGCATTTACTGATTAATGTCCTTCACCGTTTCCGAAATTACTTCCCGTCACATCTGCCATGTTTTCAATAGCGATCAATGCACTTGGGTCAATTTCATGTGCAATTTCCCTTAGTGTTGAGAGTTCAATCCGGCTAACAATTGTATAGATAATTTTTTTAGGTTCATTTGTATAGGCGCCTTCACCATGAATAAAGGTTACTCCACGACCCATAACCTTATTCAATTCATTCGCAAGATCGTCAGGCTTATCAGAAATAATCGTTACTGATTTTAGTTCTTCGATACCTTCAACGACAATATCAATCATTTTAAAGGCAATGTAATAGGTAATAATCGAGTACATTGCTGTTTCCCAGCTGAATACGAGCAAGGCAGCAAGGATAAAAATAAACACGTTCATGATCATAACAGTTTGTCCAACTGACACTGGTCGTTTCTTGCTGACAATGATGGCTAATATTTCAGTACCATCCAATGCACCACCAGTCCGGATGACCAACCCGACACCTGTTCCTAAAATAACCGCACCAATAACTGTTGCCAAAAATAAATCATCCGTTACGGGTTCAAAATGATGCAAATAAGCAGTAAACGCTGATAACACTAGAACACCAAACAACGTATGTAAAGTAAACTTTATTCCCATTTTACGATATCCAAGAAAAAGAAATGGGATATTTAAAACAATAAGAAAGATACTCATTGGAACACCAAATATTTTAGACGCAATGATGGAAAGGCCAATTACCCCACCATCCAAAATATCATTTGGTACTAAAAATAATTCCAACCCAAATCCCGCAATTAGAGCCCCTATGGTAATCATAATGAGCTGTTTAATCTCTGTAAATACACGTTTTTTCTTTGTTTTTACCACAAAAACCAAGCCTTTCAATTTCAAGTTATAATTTCCTTTTTAATATTACCATAAAACATGGGTTTGCTTACAGAAATAGAAGGAAATTAATGCCTTTATGTGGAAAATAGAGTTATGAACCTATATTTATCAGTTTAATAAAGGAGCACATAATGAACCGATTAGACAATTTTGAAGAATACGAGGACCCCGTCCTTTACGATCATGAAAACGACCCCTACCAGGATGACGTGAAATTTTTACAAAAATGGGCAGCAAAAGTGAACGGGCCGATTATTGATTTAGCATGTGGAACAGGTCGAGCAACTATTCCCTTAGCGCAATCGGCACATCCCCTTATTGGGGTAGACATACATAAGGGCATGCTTTCTCAAGCAAAAAAGAAAACTGAAAATACAAATCTAAACATCGAGTGGATTGAACAGGATTGCACGAAGCTTCAATTAGGTGTAAAAAGTCAGCTCATTTATATCGTAGGAAATTCATTTCAGCATTTTCTTACAAATGAGGAACAGGACCAACTATTAACTTCCGTTCATAACCACCTTGGGAATGAGGGGGTTTTCATCTTCGGCACAAGATTTCCAAGCCCAGATGAATTGCTTCAACCGTCCACCGAGGAATATTGGCGAAGCTACAAGGATGAAGCAGGTAAAGTTGTAGATGTTTACACGATTAGTAACTATGACACCATTAAGCAGATTCAACACTACATAACCATTAGAAAACAAATTGATGAGAACGGCCAAACAATTGATGAAAAGAAAACCAACATCAAATTACGATATGTGTTTCCGCAAGAAATGGACAGACTTCTAAAAGGAAACGGCTTTGAGATTTTAGCAGTTTACAAGGATTGGAAAGAAACACCGTTGACAGAAGGAAGCCACCAAATGATCTATGTATGTAGAAAGGTTGTGGCATAGTGGTCGTAACGAAAACTTTAGCCCAAACATTAGAAACATCAGAAATTGAGGTGTTGAAATCAAGACTAACAGCGATACAAGCAATCGAAGGAAATCCGATGGGCGTCGAAATTGAACAGTTTGGAAATGCTACAGCCTTTTCAGTTAAGAACATTCCAGGGCCCTCATTCAACACAGTAAAGGGTTTATTAGATGGAGATGAAGAATACATCGAACCAATCATCAACTTTTACAAGCAAAAGGATATTCCGGTTCGATTTGAACTAACACCAGGCCATGTTTCGACGGATTTGCTTACGTACTTAAGCAACAAAGGTTTTTATCAACATGACTTTCACACAACCCTCTACTCAGAACTTACTTCACAAAATGAAACCGGCAATCATTCGAAAATTGCGATACGCGAGTTACAAAAAGATGAGTTTGATTTGTACGCTGAAATTTATGTAAAAGGATTTGGGATGCCTGCTTTTTTAAAGGATAGTGTCGCTCAAAATAATCAAATTCTTTACGACCACGAAAACTGGACATTCTATCTGGCAAGTATTGAAGACCAACCGGTTGGAATTGGCGTTTTATTTACTAAAAACGGCATTGGAACCCTCGCATCCGCAACGACATTACCGGAATATCGTAATCGTGGTATTCAAACAGCATTAATTGAGCAGCGAATGCAAAAAGCGTTGGAACAAAATTGTAGATGGATTGTAGGCCAGGCGAGATTTGGTTCTGTTAGCCAAAATAACATGGAACGAGCAGGGATGAGAATAGGTTATACAAAGGCAATTTGGATTATGAAATAAGGGAGAGATGACAATGGCAAGAGTAGTAGGCTTTGAAATTAGTAGTCAAGATCCTGAAAAAGCAGTTCAGTTCTATTCAACCGTTTTTGGATGGGAAACCGGAGAGCCGAATTGGGGTTTTTGGCCTGTTAAAAGCACAGATCCAGTAGAAATTCAAGGTGGAATTAGCAAAGGACCGCATGATTATCCACATGGAACCAGAATTCAGATTGAAGTTGATTCCATTGGCGATACAATCGTAAAAGCAGTCGATAATGGAGCGATGGTTGTCCGTGAAAAGATGGAGTTTGATGAGTTTTATTTAGCTTATTTAGTCGATCCAACTGGAGTTGGGTTCGGTCTTATCGAGAAAAAATAAGTAAAATAGAATTGGGAAATCTAAAATATTATAGAATAAGGTCGTTAATCCTTCTGAATTAACGACCAGTTTTACTCATAGATGTTTTTCATTCCTACTAAAATAAGGACCACACAAACCCGTTTCGTGCGTGATTACAAAAGTCCACCGAAAATCTTTATCCACAACATAAATATCAGTTTCATCCCCAAAATCACTTACATGTAACTTTGAGGCATTTTTAACAAGGACCGCATAGTCCCAACGTTGGTAAAATATATAGCATTCATTTTTGGATTCATCATTAAAAGCTTCCTCAGCAGCTTCTCCATCAAAACACTTCTTTTTTTCGTAACTAAACAGATGCCATAAATAACCGTTGTTGGAATTCAAATAGATGGTTCTCTTTTCTTGATCGCTAAGATGGCCAGCAAAATGGGATTCCCACTCGCTCCTTAAATAGGCACCCCATTTTGGAAGTTCAAGTACACTCATTTTTTTATCTATCAATCTGTTGAAAATGTCCACTTAAATACTCCTTACTCTTGTTCTGAATAAAAGTCGCTAGGTATATAGTTGTCATTCTTGTTGTATAGAGGAGGAAAGCCTCGAAATCCATTGTGCTTATGCAACTTCCATAATAATACTAGAAACATAATCTCCATGATAAAACCTAAAGGGATCGTAAAGAATAGGTACCCTAATAAAATGTTACTGGAAAGATTCATCGCAAATGTATGTGACAAAGTAATGAGAGGCATGACGGTCATGTAAATTTTAAACGTTTTTGAGCTTCTTCGTACTAAGAATTTATCCCCGATTACCGTAACAAATTCCATGATTAAACGAAAAACAAAAAATACCAGGATCAATTTTGAAATTTCAAGGATAATTGAATAGATATCCAAAAGAGCAATGCCAGCAAATGATCCTAATTCATTCACTTTTACATTTTGTTGTATAAACACAGTCGGAATGCTGATAAACATAAGACCGATCAATAGTTTTTTCAGTTTGTTCCCAATTCTATTTTCTGGAGGTAATGCTGCAACTCCTGAATAAATTAAATAATACCCAACAGGATCAGGCAAAAGATCGATAACAAACATATGAATTTCTATTAAGATAATAATATAGCCCCAGAATATTCTCTTAAAATTCATTCGCTCTCACCACTCTTTTTGGTCTTGATGATTTGATTAATTGCCTTTTGGTCTAAGTAAGGGTGATCGATAATCGGAATCTCAGTCACGAATTCTTCACCCGATTCTGTTTTTCCAGATAGTTTTATGCTGTATTGAAAATAGCTCTCCCTTTCCGGATTAAACTGCATCAAGAAACGGATATATTCATTTTGTTCTAGGTTAAAAGGTAGTAAGTCCTCGCTAAGTAAAACTCCAGGTAGCTCATTCCACTCTTTATCGCCTTCTTTAGCAAACCACTCAGGATAATCGGAAACTTCCATAGGTTTTTCGAGTTCACGTAATTTTTCCTGCTCACGGTCAACCTTAATTAGAACGTTATCTGGCAAATCCTTAGCAAAAGGAATCTCAATTTTCTCGATGGTGATTGGCTGGTTTGTTACCATTAAGGTTTCTGCAGTATGTTGGTTGCTGCCCGAACTCATTCGGGTCTCTAATACATCAGGATTTTCAGTTCTTTTGCGAAGAACAACTTCTCCAATATCAGCCTGAACGGTTATACCATTTGAAAAGTGGACCTCCATTTCTGAAAACGATAAAGGACCATCACCCTCATATTCTGTTGGTAGTGTAATATAAAGTGTTTTTAAATAATGGTGAGTATATTCTTGCTCAAATTTAGGTGCCTGCGATTCCCACATATAAAAGTCGTTGTTTGAAACGGGATAATTCCCGATACCATTAATCATTACATAGTTTGCTGTCGACGTGTCCGACTTGTTTGTTAAGTAATAGAATATAAGTGCCGTCTCGTCTTCTTCATTCATGGTGAGCTCATAAAAATGCTCCAAAAATATCGGGGCATCCAGCTGCTTCGATTGAAAATACACATAATTTCCGATATAGCTAACGATGATGATCAAAATACTCGCCCAGAATATTTTCTCTTTCAAACAAAACCCCCCAATTCTAAAAATCTCTAAACCTATTTTACCATTTAGCTCTGGAATATTTTTTATTAATTTCAAGTTTTTAGAAAATATGTGATAATAAAGTAAAAAAATCTCTAGTTTTAATCAAGGGTGTAAAAGGGGTATCGCGAGGTTAATTACATAGCTCGAATTTGCGAGGGGTCAATTTCTACGGAAACTGCCTTCTTTTTTTCGTGCGATCATTCTTTTTAGAAATACTGCGATAAACATGGGGTGAAATCGTCTAATGTTATAGAAGGTAAAATTATTGGGGAGAAAATTTCGGTATGAGAGATAAAGAGATCATTTCAGATTGGTTCCATCAATATAGCGATGACATATACAATTTCCTTTTGTATCGATTAGGAAAAGCAGATATTGAGGATTTGGTCCAAGAGGTTTTTATAAGGGCAATGAAGGGGCTTCATACCTTCAAAGGGAACTCTAATCCAAGGACTTGGCTTTACAGTATTGCCAGGAACATCGCAATTGATGAAATCAGGAGTAGAAATCGAATCAAATGGAGAACAATGCTGACTTTTAATTCCAGTCATGAACCAAGAACGGATCGAACACCAGAGCAACTTCTTCATTTATCGGAAGAAAATAGGGCGCTATATGAAGCAATTCAATCCTTAAAATCTAGTTATCGAGACGTGATTGTTTTAAGAGGAATAAAGGGGTTGTCTGTTCAGGAAACCGCTGAAATTTTGCAATGGAGTGAAAACAAAACGCGGTCGACCTTCATCGAGCCAAAATTGCCCTACAGCAGCGGGTAGGAGGTGCTACACATGAATGATCATTTGGAAAATCAACTGCGATCAATGCCAACAGCAAATCTGGGATTTGAAGATAAAAAAAGGATTCACGGCACATTGATGAACTTCGAGGAACATCCAATTGAAAAGACATGGAAAAATATGAAGTGGACGCTATCAACGATTGGCGGTTTAGCAGTCGTTGCGTTATTAGCCTTTTTTATATGGACCTTGCCACAAAATCCATTTTCACATCAGGCTTTTTTAGCTGAAGAGCAGATAGCGGAAATAAAGGAACTTCAAAAGATTGAGAGAAAGATTAAACTTCCAACCTATGCACCTTTTGAAGTACATGAGGTTGAATTTATGGAACAATACTTAGGACCTCAATCTATTGAGGATGGTGAACTTAAACAATTAGAGCCAGATAATCCAAAGTTTCAAGTTCAAAATATTAGCTACTTATCATTTGATGACCCTTTTAAAAGTATTCATCTAATACTTGCAGATAGTACCGTAGAGAGTCTAGATACAAAAGGATATGAAACCATTCAGTTAGACAATGGTATTACTGCTTCTTATATGTATAACGGGAGTGCTCAAATGCTATTTTGGATTGACGATGGTGTAAATTATCACCTCAATGTCTTCGTAGAAAACAAAGATAAAACAAGCCTCCGAAAGGAACCAATCCCAAGAGAAGAAATTATCAAGATAGCAGAGTCGTTTAGGTTTTATAAAAAATAAATCTTTAAAAAGGGGATGATTTATTTGTACTTACTTTTAATGGCCTTGTATGCAATTGGTATTGGTGCACTAGGTTGTGCAATCTTTATGTTCATGGTACAGAAAGAAAGGAGGAAGGCTTTGGTAATTGGAATCATTGGTCTCCTTATCATTATAGGTGCCATGGGATCTAATAAACTGCGGCCGTCCTATGAAAAAGAAAGTTCCATTTTGGTTGAGGAAACAGCAGTTACAGGCGAAAAAAATAGCGATGGACTATACGTGTGTAAAGTCAATGATTCATATACAATGTTCCAGTACTTTGACGAAAGCAAAGAAAAAACAGAAGAATTTTGCTCACAGTTTAAAACAGGTGAAAGGTATGATATAAAATACCGCTTTAAATCGGGGATATACACTATTTTAGAGGTCAAATAAGTGAAGGAATATTTAAAATAGCGGTTAGCGGTGATCTATGATTATCGCTTGTTTTTGTTGGAGTAATTTTAGCAAACGTAGCAGGAAAGTTATATGTGTATTTGGAATATTATATTAATATGAATTGTGGTATGAGAGGGTAAACAAATAATAAAAAGGGGAAATTTAGATGAGTATTTTTGTTTTGCTACCCACAATAGTTTCAATGATAGGTTTATATTTCATTACAATAGGATTGTGGGAATTAAGAGAAGGTGTAGATAGAAAGAAATTTGTTACATATACGTTTACTGGTTTAGTTCTAGTATTGCTCTTTCCAACATTATTTAGCCCCATTTTGATGACGTTTTTTAATTAACGGGCAAGTTTTGTGTGATAGTTATAGCTTCCAATTTGTAATTAAGGATTACGTAGAGGGTGGAAAAAATGAAGTCACACTTAATCATTATAGTCATGTCATTTGTTTTTTTTCTTGTAGGATGTACTGAAAGCAGCGAAGATATAGCTAATAATCCAGAAGATGCTTTAAAGACGATAGAGGTTGGAAACGAAGAAAGAGAAATACATGTATATGGTTCTCATAAAGTGAATGATGAGTTTGTCTTAATTGTTTTTAGAGGGGCAATGAATGATAAGGATATTTGGGTTACTGACGTCCATAAAGGAGACGGACAATGGACAGCTAAAGAAATAGTCCAAATGAATGGGCCATTTGAAGGAAGTGGTGACATTCAAACAGTAATTACTAGTGAAGAATTTGGATATGAAGTGGGTTATATTAAAAGAAATGTACCAGTTACTGAAAATGTAAATGTTTTTGAGATTGAAGGGATTACTGATTGGAAAATTTGGATTAAGCAACCTATATGAAATTTATAAAAAAATAGTGAACTTTAAGTTACGAGGCCTATGTAGCTTCAGATTATAAAGAGGCATTTGGAAACATCCAAATGCCTTTCGAATATTACAATCTCCACGTAAACCATCTTCCATGTCCTTCGGTTTCACCGACGATATTTTTATATTCTGTCCCATCCAGATAATAATCCAGATGGAGGTCGCGGTCCTGAATATTATTATACAAATGAAAAATATCGCGTTTGGCACCAATAAGTTGAACCTGCTCTAGCAATCTCAATCTTACTTCTGATGGCATTTGGTTTGCCACATGAGTGTGAAATACACTAATTGCATACTCTCTTGGAATTTCCTCTGATAGATCCCAAAGCAATTCAACACCATCCCCCTCAATCAATCGCAGCTCATTTACCTTCACATATTCAGCAGCTTTTTCAAATAATTCACGTCTTTCATGGTGTTCAGGCCAAATGAGAGCCTTAAGCCAAAGGGCATTTTCATCATCACTTAAATCGATAGGATGAAGATCGATGCCAATGCGAGCAGCTACGGGCGGAATAAAGTCTTGGAGATTAGGAGTTTTGTCCCCCTTAACCTCGGCAGTAATATGTAGTGCAGAATCCTTGTTGCCATATACTTTATTCGTTCCATAGGAATAGCTATACTGATCCCATAATAACTGCAACCCAGCACTTGTCCCAATTTCAATCAAAGCTAACGGTTTCTTTGCAATACCGTAAATAGATTGGAAGGCTGGGAAGAGATAGGAGCAACGCCTAACCTCATTTGTTTGAACTAATTTTTCCTGGAAAAGCTGGATGATCTCATCTGAAAATCGAAGACAGAACTCTTTAAAAGGCAAAAAGGATTCCTCGACTTCCCGAGGATTCTTCGCTATACTTGGATAAAACTCTCGAAGATGATGGTCCTTTCCCTGTAACAAAAGATAATGCACAGCACCAAATAGCAAATTGGACGAAGGCTGACCTTCACGGGCATGCGAAGTTAGCTCAAGAATATCTTCATCCTCAGCAATTTTTAAGGAAAGAAATTCATATAATATACTTGAGCCCTTACACTCGGTGATGGCGAAGTTTCGGAATTTAATAGACTGAGTGTTGCTCATCTTATTTTCCTCCAAAATTTTTTTGAACTTGACCCTCAAATCCAGATAAGCCCATTCGAATGCTGTAATGAAAGGTTTGGTGGTCTACATGAATGAACATGCTATTAAGTTTAGTTATGATGAAATCGACCAACTCATTGAAGCGATGGATAAAGACGTATGGAAAGATATAAAATGGAAATTTGTAACTGAAGAAGAAATGGAATCTTTATTAAGTACCCCCTAGCCGAGTGGCTAAGGGGATTTTATTTTTTAAAAAGAAGCTGGTTCCCATTCCAATTTTTCACCTTCAATTAACTTTATCAGTTCATTTTTATCAAGGATAAAATACTTATCGTCCTCAATTCGAATATCTTCCTCTGAGAAGGTTACGGTATACGGACCAACGTGGGTGTAAATCGACATAATATAATCAAGACCTGGGATTGCTGAATTTGACTTTTTCAATACCATTCCTGAAGGTAGGGTTGAAAATTTATCTATAAAATTTTGGTCAATTATGGTTGCCTTTTCACGTGAGTACTCCTGATTTTCATCGTATACCATTCGCAAAACTTCAATTTTAGTTATTTGCTATTCATCTAGCATTTCATTTATTTCTGCACCAAAAGTTGAACTATTAACTTTTTCATCCACAAAAAAGATTCCCCAAGTAGCAATGACGCCCACAATCAATAGTAGTAAGGACAATCGATACTTCTTTCCCTCTACATATATCCATTCCATGAATGCCTGAAATCCCCAATGCATGATTAACACCAAAATTATTAACCATTTATAGGTATCCGTATCATTATATTCGATCATAAAAATCCCAATAATAGCTGGGATTAAAATGATAATGCTCCCCACCCTATATTTCACACTTCCATCAGACTCCATGATGTTATATCCTGGTTCCAATCTTTTTCCTACTAATCTATCAATAACTCCAAGAAGGCATAAAAATAATCCCAAAATGAACTCCATACAATTCCCCCACTAAAAACAGGTTCTTTAGTCCATTATATGAGTGGGTGGGTAAATATTCCAGAAAAAGTTAAGCGTAATTTTTGTACAAATCCCCCTAACCGTGTCAAAATAAAATGGAAATAGGAAAGACTACTAGATAGAGCATACAAGGGGTGAACGAATTTTCCTTGGAAGAGATCCAACAAGCTTATCGCGACTTCCATGGTGGGAAATTTGGCCAACCAGAGAATAAAGGAGATTACCAATAATGACAAATGAAGTAATTGTCTACACGACAAATGATTGTGTCGAGTGTACTTTTGTAAAAAAGGTACTCACTGAACATGGAATTCCATTCGATGTTCGAAATATTGCTGAAAATGAAGTATATCAAAAAGAAGTGGAACGCTTCGGCTTCTTAGGTGTACCTGTAACAGTCGTGGGAGATCGCGCTGTAAAAGGATTTACCCCTGAACTAATTGAGTTGTTGGAACCGTTGCAAAAGGATTAACTATGGCCGTTTTGGACAAGAATGGTAAATGGGTAATTCACATCTAATAAATGAAGGAATAACATATTGAATCAAAATCAATGGGTGAATCTATGGAGAAAATTAAAAGCTGGGCAAAGAACTTAAAAAAACAGATATATATCCTATACTTTGCATACAAGGATGCAAGAGTTCCGTGGTATGCAAAGCTTTTTACAGCTGGGGTGGTGGCCTACACGTTTAGTCCCATCGACCTTATTCCTGATTTCATTCCAATTCTCGGGTATCTGGATGAGATCATTCTTGTCCCAATCGGAATCATGTTTGCTATGAAAATGATCCCAAAGGCTGTTATAGCAGACTGTGAAGTAAAAGCTGAAGAATTAATGAAAAAAGGTAAGCCTAAAAATTGGATCGTAGGGGCGCTTATTATTCTACTTTGGTCCCTCATCTTCATCTGGATTGCTATAAAAGCGTATCAGTATTTTCAATGAAGAAGCGTTAATCCAAGGATTAACGCTTCTTTTCTAATTAAAAAAGCCGGAAGCTCATAAAGAGTTTTCCGGCTTGATTTTCTTTCTTTTATTATAGACCATGAGAAGGATACCATTTCCAAACAATAATACGGATAACAAAACTGTGAGTAGAGCGATATCAGGTGAAAATAATGTTATCGAATGCCAAGGAGACGATGAAAAATAGATAAGTGATGGAATTAAAATGATAGTTAGTAAAATCAATATTATTCCAACAACTGTATTCATACGGCGATATCTTCTTTCTTTACTAGATTTTATTTTTACTAGTAATAGAACGATGGCTCCGAAAAGAAGCAATACTAAAAGAGAAATAACTACTTGAACTGTTGGTTTATAAGCATCTACTTTAGTTGGTTCTTCGCCATTCATAATGGATATAATCCCATTCCTGAAATGGATGAGGGCGGCTTCTTCTAAAATGTGCTCCTTATTTGTTAGAATAACTGCTCCCCATTTCGTTTCAGGATAAAAAAAGATGTCTGTACGAGAGTCAGGAGTTGATCCGGAATGCCAGATCATTTCCTTGTCTGAACCTGGATTTGTTATTCTCCAACCAAAGCCATAATACCGTGTTTCCCCAGTTTGCACATGTGGTGAAAAGGATAGATTTAAAAGCTCTTCATTTACAAGCTTTTCTTCATTTCTCTGAATCAGAGCCTTCAAATAATGAACCATGTCATTTGAGCTTGCTGTTATGTATCCGTACGGGGCACCACCATTGTCATACGGTACTTTACTTTTAACAGGGAATCCGAACCAAGATTGGTACCCTGATTGATACCCTCGATCATATGCTCTTTCAAAGTCAGCTGCAGCATGGTTCATTCCTAATGGATTAAAAATTTGTTCATCCATAAAGTCTGCATAGGATTGACCTGTAACTTCCTCAATTAATGCTGCAAGAATAGAGAAGTTTGCATTGCTGTATTGGTGTAGAGTTCCCGGAGTTTCCGTCAATTTGGTATCTGAGAGCAAATGAATATTCGTTTGGATTGCGTCACGTTCATCGGACCCTAAATCCGAAATAGCCATCCCATCATATGTACTAATGCCACTTGTCTGTGTTAGTAGTTGTGTTATCGTAATCTTTGTCGAAGCCTCTTTATCTTTCAAAGTAAAAGAGGGGAGGTAGTTGTTGATCGGATCATCCAGTCCTATCAATCCTTCCTCTGCAAGTTTTAGAACGGCAAGTGCTGTGAACGATTTACTAATCGATCCTAATGAAAAAGGAGTGTCTTGTGTTACTTCTTTTACATTCCCACCAGTATGACCAATTGTCTCCGAGTATATGACCTTATCATTTTCAATAATTGAAATTGCAGTACCTGGGATACGTTGCTTTTCTATGTAGTTCTCAATATATGAATGTAGCTCTGAATCTAAAGTATCTTTGGCCGAAATATGAGAAGTGGGCAACAAAAACATGAATAATATTGTGAAAATCAGGTAATGCGATATTCTTTTCACATAACGGACCTCCTTCTCAAAATAACAGATAAGAGAATTGAAAAGGCAATGGCGGAGAATAAGCTTATTGAAACTAGTAACGTGTTCCACCACGGCTGTTCGGAAATTCGATAAATGATGTTGTATTCGAACGATCTTTGCTGACTAAAAGATTGGGTTAAAAATAACGATAAGATCAACTGACTAAATAAATAAACAACTGGAAATGAGATAGCACCCCAAATAATAGTTAAATGCTTTGATTTTCGGTTTCCTTCATTATGAATATCGATACCGTATATTTCTAAATAATCTTTAACGAGTGAATCAGAATCACCTAGTTGTTCGATGCTATTTTCACCATTCTCGTGTGAGGATGAAATGTGATCCATTAGCTGCTCCTTGATGCTATCCAATTGTTCCTTATTGATTTTGTGTTTTTTTAATTCCAAAAGAACTTTTTCTACATAATCTTTTTCAAGCTTTGTTAATATAGTCATTATTCATTTGTCTCCTTCATGTTATCAGCAAGCAAGGACTTTAAATCGTTTTGTAAATGAAGCCACTCAGCTATTTTATTTGAAAGTGCACGTTTTCCGTTTTCATTGATTTCATAATACACTCTCACCTTCCCCGTTTCTGTTAGTTCCCTTGATGTACTGACCCATTCCTGCTCGCTAAGCTTTGTTAGGATTGGATAAATACTGCCTACTCCTTTCAACTTTAAATTGTGTTTTTCTAATTCCTTCATAATTTCATATCCATAGCTTTTCTGACGAGATAAAATCGCTAATACACACATTTCTAAATGACCTTTAATTAAACTTGTTCTGTCCATATTCTTACTTTAATTCATGTATATACTTCAATCAAGTATATATTTGTTAAGAATATGTAAAATGGGAGTGTATTGGCAACGAAGAGAAATTATCGCTGTTTTATGGAAATGCTGAAAAGTAAAATTATTAAGATTTATTTTCATTCAACTTGATGTAGACGTGTTATAATAATTATGTTGAAAATGAAGAGTGTGATTTTATAAGTCTTGTCTTAGCTCAGATAGTACACAGAGGTTGGATTGTCGGAGCCATACCCATTGGTTGAATATCTCACTTATAACCGGCTTTTAAAAAGTTTATAATTATCTTATAATATTGATATATGAATCTATATAAATTGCCATAATTAATGGCAAAGATTGAGACAAGAATGATTGTCCGACAATAGCGAGCACATTCTTTGTGAACGCATTCATCTTTTTTGTCCAAATTTCAGAAGAAAAGGTTGATAAAAATGAGCAACATAGAAACCAAAACAGATGTCATTTTAATCGGTGCTGGTATCATGAGTGCAACATTAGGGACACTCTTGAAGGAACTAGTGCCTGAATGGAACATTACCGTTTTTGAAAAGCTTGACAAACCAGGAGAGGAAAGCTCTCAAGAAATGAATAACGCTGGGACAGGGCATGCTGCACTGTGCGAGCTTAACTACACCGTTGAAAAACCAGACGGAACATTAGATATTATGAAAGCGATTAGAGTTAACGAACAATTCCAAGTTTCCAAACAATTTTGGGCATATCTCGTTAACAACAATCTAATTCGCAACCCACAGGATTTTATCATGCCACTGCCACATATAAGTATGGTGCAAGGTGAACAAGACGTTGCTTTTTTAAAGAAGCGTTTTGAAGCGCTGTCAAACAATCCATTGTTTAAAGGGATGGAATTTTCCGATGACCTTTCAACATTAATGAAATGGATACCACTTATTGTGAAGGATCGCACATCCAATGAGCCAATTGCAGCTACAAAAGCTGAAGATGGAACCGATGTCAACTTTGGAAATTTGACACGAATGTTATTTGACCACTTAAAGAATAAAAATGTCAAAATTAATTACAACCACAGCGTCAAGGATGTAAAACGATCAAGCGACGGATTATGGGATTTAAAGGTGAAAAATCTTGGCAATGGTCAGGTTGAACACCATAAAGCGAAGTTTGTCTTCATCGGAGGCGGAGGCGGAAGTCTTCATTTACTCCAAAAATCCGGTATCCCTGAAGGAAGGCATATTGGTGGATTCCCAGTTAGCGGAATTTTCATGGTATGTAATAATCCAGAAGTGATTGAAAAGCATCACGCGAAGGTGTATGGAAAAGCAAAGGTCGGTGCTCCACCTATGTCTGTTCCGCATCTTGACACAAGATACATCAACAATAAAAAATCATTACTGTTTGGACCATTTGCGGGCTTCTCTCCAAAATTCCTAAAAACAGGTTCAAACTTGGATTTAATCACGTCTGTAAAACACGACAATCTGTTAACCATGTTAGCTGCTGGTGTAAAAGAAATGGCGCTAACTAAATACTTGATTCAGCAAGTGTTGTTAACGAAGGAACAGCGCATGGAAGAATTACGTGAGTTTATTCCGAATGCTAAGAGTGAAGATTGGGACTTAGTGGTGGCTGGTCAACGCGTTCAGGTAATCAAAGACACTGAAGCTGGTGGGAAAGGAACGCTTCAATTCGGTACTGAAGTCATAACTGCAGCTGACGGCTCAATTGCAGCCTTATTAGGTGCATCACCAGGAGCATCAACTGCTGTTCATGTTATGCTTGAAGTAATCAAAAAGTGCTTCCCAGAACATATGCTAGAATGGGAGCCAAAAATCAAAGACATGATTCCTTCATTTGGGCTATCACTAATGGAACATCCAGATCTTCTAGCGAAAATAAATGCTTCAACAGGAGAAGCACTCGACCTACTCGAACAAGAAGCAATAGAAGAAAAGGAACTTGTTCTGAATTAGTCCTTTAAAAATAAGAGAAATCTAGATAAAAAGAACCTTCAATCTCGATTAGGATTGGAGGTTTTTTCCATTAAGTAAGGTAGGATTACTCTTTTTGTTTGATATAGATTTTCGGTGTGTGAAATTTTAATATTTGAATGAGTTGTTCTGCCATGTAGGTTGAAGATTGTTCAAAATCATTTTCAATCCATTCAAGAATCAATCCGATAATTCCATGGATTCGGTATGTACTAAAAAGTTTAATATCAATATCAGGGTCTACATCAGTAACGAAGAATTCAAATTCGTTTCTAAATATCCTATCCAACCTTTTCAATAACTTCTCATGAAAATTATAGTTCGTTGTTGGACGTAACATCAATTTATAGAAATTTTTATTTTCTAAAAAATGTTCAAATAAAACAATTGAGTTTGCCGGAATTTTGTTGAAATCTACAACCGATAAATCGAGATATGGTTTTCGATAAGCCTCGGTCATTTCCTTAAACATCTCTTCAATAATCTCATCTAATAAATCTTCTTTTTGTTCGTAGTGTGCATAAAAGGTACCACGGTTAAAATCTGCAGCCTTTACTATTTCTGTGATTGTAATTTCATGAAAGCTTTTTTCTTCCATCAATGATAATAAAACTTGTCTAAAGGTCTCTTTTGTTCTTTTTACACGTTTGTCGGGATGTTGAATAGACATTTGAAAGCTCCTTCTTACACTTTTAACATACAAAACCAATCAATATGTTGGTTATCGTACACTTCTATTATTATTGCATATTGAAGCCGAAACAGACATGTCTTACGATTAAAGTGTTCAATATATCTTGATTTCAAGACAAATTCAGATTCAATAGAGGGGAGAATATTATTATGTCAAGATTAGCAGGTAAAGTAGCTATTGTAACAGGAGCAGGTTCAGGAATGGGTCGAGCAACTGCAAAATTATATGCAAAAGAAGGGGCTAAAGTTGTTTTAGCTGAGTTTAACGAAGCTTCAATGAATGAAACACTTGAAGAGATTAAAGCCGCTGGAGGTACAGCAGTTGCAATTAAAACGGATGTATCGAAGGAAGCCGATATCGATTCAATGATTCAAAAAGCTTTAGATGAATATGGAAAGTTAGATATCCTAGCTAACATTGCTGGAATCTTTGATAACATGGCATCAGTAGAAAATACGACAAATGAATTATTTGAACGTGTAATGGGTGTTAACTTAAACGGTCAATTCTTTGCAAGCCGTGCAGCTATCAAGGTATTCAAAGAACAAGAAACTGGTGGAACAATCGTGAGTGTTGCTTCCATTGCTGGTTACCTTGGAGCACGTGGTGGAGCAGCTTACACCATGTCAAAACACGCTGCAATCGGTTTAGCAAAAAATATTGCAGCATTCTATGGTCGTGAAAATGGAAAAATTCGTGCAAATGTAATTGCACCAGGATCAATTGCAACAGGTATGACAGCAAACTTATCTGGTCTAGATCCACTAGGAGCAGCAACATTTGGAGATCTAGGGCCATTTAATGGTGGACAAGCTGAAGATATTGCTGCTGCAGCATTATTCCTAGGTTCTGATGAATCAAAATTCATCAACGGTGAAGTTGTAACTGTTGATGGAGCATGGACTGCTCGATAATAAATAAAGGTCGAATGAACATCGATATGTTTATTCTTCATAAATTTATAGACCCCAAAAAACCGGACAACTAGTGAAGTCCGGTTTTTTAACTTTTATTTCAAATCAACCTTTAAAGTACCCAAACTTATTTCTTCCTTGCCAATTTTATACGAAGGCTTCACCTGTATAAATTTTGGTGGATTTTTACTATCTATTTCAAATATAATAGTAGAATTTGAAACGCTATTTAGGGATATTTTTACACCTTGATCATCAACGATAGCAAAATGTAGGTTCTCGCCCTCAATCCCAGCTGTTTTTAACTCTTCATAGGTTAAAATTGCGTTCGTTTTTCCAATGTTAATATCTTTGAAATGGAGGCTATATTCATTGTTTGAAGAGAACAGGGATTGATTTAATTCAATTTCTCGAGATGGCAATTTCTTTATGGAAAGGTTAAAAGACCATTTCCCATGTACTCCGGCCATATGTGTAAATGTAATCGGGAGTGTTAACTCCTCCGGATTTTTCTCATTTGGATTTTGCAAAATCATCGCAGCAACATAGTCATCGCCTTGTTTCGTTGTGGTCCCCATGGCAGAACCCCATCCAGATTCATCCTTCCCGTCAAACATCTTATACGAATACCCTGACTCAGGTCCTGTTTCTCCTCCAAATGTATTGGATAAGTTTTCACCAGATGCTTTAAATGTTAAACCAACATAGGAACCATCGTAAAAGATCGATGTAATACTCATTTTGACTCCATTATTTTCAACGGTTTCATTGATTTCTGTAATAAGTTGTTCTGCTGCCAAATCCTGACCAATTGGCATTTGATAATTTTCGTAAATACCTCCAATAATCGGAACCTGCGCTAGAACCTGATTTACAGGTGAAAAAATAAATCCTGAGGCAAGGAGGACAGCAGCTGCACCAGTAGTAAAAATGGATGTGCGTTTTAATGGTTTTATGTATTTTCTATTTTTACGGGACCTTTCACCGCGTTCAATCCCTTTATCAATCGCAAAATTTAGTTCTTGTTTCGGTATTTCAATTTCGTTAAATAAATCCTTTTCCATAATAGTCAGCCCCTAACGTTTTTCTTAATTCGGCTTTTGCTCGACGCAAATACGTTTTAACTGTTGCCTGTGGTTTATTAAGAATTGTAGAAATCGTACGAATCGGTAAATCATAATAATAGAAAAGTAAAATAGCATTTCGATAGTTCATGTTTAGCGACGAAAGTGCATCTGATAAATCGATTGATAGATTCAGTTCAGTGGTCTGGTTCGATTCTAAAAGATACTCTAATGCCTCTTCTGGTAGCTGTACCAACTTCTTTTTACGTGCAAGTTCATTGTAGGCTGTTCGCATTAAGATTTTCACTAACCATGTACTGAAAAAAGCAGGTGAATTCAGCTGGTGTATGGAAATATAGGCCTTATAGGTAGCTTCCTGTATTACATCAAGTGCATCCTCTTTGTTCCGCATATGTAAATACGCAATTTTATATAATTTTTCAGCTTCAAGTTTAATAAGTTGTTCAAATGCTTGCTTATCGCCAGCAATGGCCAACTCGACTAATTTCGTAGAATACGACATTAGCTAACCTCCTTTCAATTATTAGAGGCATGAAATGTAATAAAAAGTTTCAAAAAAAATTTTGTGTTTATTGTAATATATCATTTTGTCGAATAAAAAACTTACCGATGTGCGCTGTTCTAAGAAGGAGGAACTCTTCATTTATTGAATTTTATAGGATGATAAATCATTTTCAACTAAAAAGGGGAGCTCACATGAAGATTAGATTGGTTGATGTAACAGAGGATAATTTTTACGATGTTATCAAGTTAAAGTCGGATGAAAACCAAGAGAAATACTTCCAAATCTTTGAAAGATGGGTGGGATCAAATGCATATTTTCTAGCAGTAAGCCAAACATTTGGTTTCACACCAAAAGCAATTTATGATGGGGAAACGCTAATCGGGTTTACGTCCCATGGGTATCAAAAAGAAACAGAACGGTATGAATTGATAAGTATGATGTTAGGTCACAAGTATCAAGGAAAGGGATATGGAATCCCTGTATTAAATGTAATAATTGAAGATATGGTTAATACTTATCAATGTAATGAAATCTATTTATCTGTTATCTATAATAATGAACGCGCTATACGAGCCTATGAGAAAGTGGGTTTTAAACCAACTGGAGAGGTCGAAGAGGGGCATCATCCTGAGCCAATATATTGTTTGAAATTAGAATAATAAAAATGGGATTGCCCAATAGGTCGATTCATTCGACCCTTGGACGCCCTATTTTTTATTCCTCAAATGCTTTGGAATATTCCACAACACCCTGAACATTTTCAAGAGATCCTTCAACCAATTCGAGTGCCATAAACACTTCATTCGGTACCTCAAAAGGAGCTTTAATATTCCAAAGATTTGCCTGTTTGAAGCCAAAAAGTGGATAATAATCCTGATGCCCTAGCACAATCACCGATTGATATCCGAGTTCCTTAGCCTCATATAGTGCAGCACGGATTAATTGACTTCCAATTCCTCGGTGCTGATATTCCGGTATGACCGACACAGGTGCCAGTGCCAGAGATTCGACGGAACGTTCTTCATCCACAACTTGAATTTTTGAGAGAAGTATATGTCCTACGATCTCGTCATCAAGATTAACGGCAACTAACGAAAGTTCGGGTATAAAAGCATCCGATTTTCGAATCCGGTTCACAAGAAAGTGCTCTTGTTTATCGCTGTATTCCTCGTTCAAAAAAGCTTTTCTTACAACTTCCTCAGTCTCGTGAAAATCCTCAGGTCGTTCTTGTCTTATTAAAAGTTCCATATATAGCCCTCTATTCTTCTGTGACTTTTTTTACGAATGATGTTGTGTTGGTCTATACATTTTACCAGAAGTTTCAAAGGTGAAGAAGGATTGGGAAGGTTTAGGAAGAATAGTACATAAAAATGGATTAATGGACGTTGGAGAGGGAGGAAGCCTTATGGAAGTCATTGTTTGGATTGGAGGAATTCTCATTATTTTGGCTGTTATAAATTATTTTATATCAATCGAAAAAGAGTTAAAGAAACTGAATCATACAAATGAAAAAATCGTTGGATTGTTAGAAGATATTAAGAAGGGATCTAAAGATAATGAATGAACAATTAAAGCAACATTTAAAAGAATTAGAGGAAATGCACACAAACATTGAAGTTCGGAAAAGTCGTGAAGAATTAGATAAAATCCTAGCAGATGCTTTTTTTGAGATTGGCAGCTCGGGTTATATGTTTGATAAAAAAGAATGTCTTGAGTTTGGGGTTGCACTTACGGAAATGTCCCTCCATAACTATGAAATTTATCCGCTGGCACCGGATGTTGTTTTATCAACATATTATATAGTTGATGTAACGAGAGAACGCAATACCCTTCGAAGTTCCATATGGAAATTAATAGATGGAAGATGGCAATTGTTTTTTCATCAAGGCACGATCACGCCAATGAAGTTAAGTGAAGTACTTAGAAGCTAAGGTTTTTGAAATACGAGAATGGTTGATATAATAAACAAGTGTTGAAATTTACTGTACACATTTATCTAGGGCAAGGGCTTTGGAATGAACTGTGGGTAAAATAGACATTTAAAAGTGTATAGGGGATGTTGTAATGGAGATTTGGCAAAAGGTTTTAAAATAGGATTAGTGATCAAATTTCTAAACCAAGTTTTGTAACTTGGCTAGCGAACACTACAGCAGAATGTAAAGACGACGTTGTTTTCGTAAAAGCTAAGAATGATTTTCAGGCTGATTGGCTTGATTCTTGCTATAAGACGTTGATTTCTAAAACAGTAGAGGAAGTAGCGGGTAAAAGCATGGAAATTGTAATTGTAGGAGAACGTCTAGCATTTGAACGGAACGAATTTCAAAAAAGCAAAGGCAGCAACGAATACGAAGAGTTAATGAAATTAATAGGAGCACAACAACAAAAGATTAATGAGTTAGAAGATAGAATCAATCGCTTGGAAAAAACAGAGAAATAACATAAGGCTTTTACGGAGTCGGTCTAGTGAGTCCATACTAGTAAGCAATTATGGTTCTTTGCAGAGATACAAATACAATATTTATATAATTAGGACGTGGTTTAAATCTTTCATGCAATTTTCTTTTTTATTCTAGCAGGTATTGCCGAAATCGGCGGAGGTTATTTAATTTGGCTCTGGTTAAGGGAAGGGAAGCCCTTTTATTGGGGGATTGGAGGAGGGATTGCTTTAGCTTTGTATGGAGTGATTGCCACCTTTCAAACTTTTCCATCGTTCGGGAGAGTATATGCTGCCTACGGCGGAGTTTTTGTTGTGCTTTCAGTCTTATGGGGCTGGGGGATTGATAAAAAAACACCCGATCTATACGATTGGCTAGGTGCTGGAATCTGTATAATTGGTGTGTCAGTCATATTATTCGCACCGAGACAATAACAATAAGGCGTTGATCTATGGAAGGATCAGCGCCTTCTTTCTTTTGTTTTCTTTTTCCGACTTGGATTTTTTAGAGAGTGTTCTAATAAAAAATATGCCTGCGATTAGAGCCAGCAAATTTAATGAATCACCAAAATTAATCGTAAACTGAAAGTTATTATTAACTCTTACATAGTTTCTGTTATCAGACTTTGCATGTGCTACTTTTTCGTTGCTATCCAAAATGATTCCCCCAATTTTTTTAGAATGGTTGTCCTAATCCCAATATATGAACGTGTAAATTCGAGTATGCAACTTAAAAAATACATACTATTCGAAGGGTTTTTAAAATTTTTCCAGAATATATAGTGGGTAATTCAATAACAGTGAATTGGAGTTATACTAAATAGAAAAAGAATGCAAGATTAAGGGAGAAGATGAAGATCAAAAAAACAATCCATGTTCTAAATGGTCAAGTCATGTACAATCATTTCAAGAAGACGCAATTTCTTGAACAAGAATTGATGGTACCCTTCAACGAGGCTATGTGTTTTGGGGAAACCAGTAGCAATCTTTTTTCAGAGGAATTCATTGATATACGTTCGAAAGTTCATCAAGTCACGACAACACAATATAATGAAATTACGCTTAAACCATTGAAACCTTTCTTTACTGGGAAGTTTACACATATAAATCTCTGGTTTGACGCAGATATGTTTTGTCAAATTAACCTCCTCACTGTTCTAGCCTGGTTAGACCGAGTTAAATATCAAGGTGATGTCCAGTTTCACTTAGTCGATGACAGGTTTGAAGTTCTCAATCATTTCAATCTTGAGGTAGAGGGATATTATGATTTGTACAAAAACGTGTTGATAGATAAAGAAATGCCTAGACATATTGAACCACCCACATTGGAAAAAGGGATTGAACTCTATTTAAATTATCTTAATCAAGATAGTATTCTTATAAAATTTATTAAAGAACACCAACATGTTCAGGAAAAAGAACTCGTATCTTTACTGCTCAATAATTTTAAGGAATATGGGTTAGGGGATCTTCAATATAAAAAAATGATAGAAACTACACGCAATAAGTGATATGAAGGGGTGCGGCCAATGAGAGAATACATCTACATTTTAAAATTAATTCCTCGGTTACATGATGAACAAAATTGGACGGAAGAAGACCGTCAAATTGTAAGAGATCATTTTAATAGACTGAAAAAGTTTTGTGATGAAGGAAAGGTAATCCTAGCCGGTAAAACAGACAGAGAAGATGAAAAAGGATTTGGAATCGTTATTTTTAAAGAAGAAAACGATGAAAAAGCAGAAGCATTCATGAATGAAGATCCAACTGTTAAGCTGGGACTTATGACAGCTGAAGTTTTCCCTTATCGAATAGCGTTGTCAAAGATACATAAATAATTTAACCAACAAACAAGAACATATTAAACAAATATGTTCTTGTTTGTGTGGGTTGTTTTTAGAAGGTGTTGCTTTTTAAAAACGACAGAAGCTAGTACCTACAATTATTAATAAGATAAATAACACAACAATTAATATAAATGAATTGTTGCAAGGCTCTGGACAAAAATGTCCATAACCATAGCTAGGTTCACAATGTCCATAACTATAGCTAGGTTCAGCATATTCATGACTAGGGGCGAAATAAGTTGGTTGTGGTGCCACATAAGGACTCGCAAAAGATGCGGCATTTACGTTAGAAATATTAAACTCCATATTCATTCTCCTTTTCTATATAGTGAAGATTCCCTACAGTATACTCACCTAGTTTCAAATTGCCACGTTTTGCTAAGAAAATGGGTAATTGTCCCGAACGTTAAAGGACTGACACTTTTAGGCTCTGTTATCGAGGAAGAGAAACGGAAAATAATGTAATATTTTGGTATCTTTATGTGGTGAAATCGATATATAGTATTTTTAGTCGAGTTATTGTTCCAAAAAATATAGTTTTTCTTGGGGGATTATTTTGTGGAGGAAGATAAAAAGGTTTCATACATAAGTATGTTTTTTGGTGGAGTGGGAACTATTTTTGTTTTATTTGCAGCAATTCACCTATTTGACATCAGTGGCTTTACAACAGGATATTTTCTCGCATTCTTCGGTTTCCTTCTCACCGTTAATTATATAAATTACTTAGAGTCAAAAGCAGGTGTAAGTAAAAAAGCAACCTGGATTAGGGCTATACTTTCAATAATCGTCGTTTTAATAGTTTCTTATTTTTTATTTTTCTAATAAATAGAGGAAACTTATTTTATGAGAAAGATTAAGATAAATATAGGCTACAAAAAATAGTTTACCAAAGATTTTTGAAGGTACAGAATAATCTGAAACAAAACGATGAGTTTACACGTATATATTAGAAAAGGTCATTCCATCTTAAGGGGGGATTGCTTTGGTTGACGCCTTTATCTATTTTATTTTTATGATTCCTGTATATGCTGCTCTGATTTGGACCTATTTTAATCCAGAGGAAAGTATGTTATTAGGGCAAAGATGGATGTATAAAGAAGAACCGGAGTTTACGGATGATGCGATTCGCCATACGAAATTTGGGGCAATTGCTGGTATTGTAGTTTTAACGATGGTACTTGCTCTTATTGTCATTGATCATTTCATATTTCGACTTTTCATTATCTTAGGATTCATTTCTACTGTAATAATTGTAGGCTTTAGGGAGCTAAAAAGATATTTGGACTCCTAGAAAATCTAGATGGAAATGAATGAAAAAAGGGTCATTTTTTGTAAAGGATTTTTGTATAATGGATTTATGCACAACAGGGATCTGAGGTGCTTCCTTTTTTAGTTAAAAAAATGGAGGGGACAATTTAATGGAGAATGAGGTTTTTGTGGATAAAGAAAAAAAAGAAAAGCCGAAATTGAAGATAGAACGGAAGGAAGGGGAACCGACTGCTGCCTTCAAAGGGGCTTCATGGGCAGCGCTGTTAGTTGGTGTTTCCGCTTATCTTATCGGCTTATTTAACGCAGCAATGGAACTAAATGAAAAAGGATATTATTTTGCTATTTTAATCTTTGGTCTCTATTCATCGGTGTCATTACAAAAAGCAGTAAGGGATAAAGAAGAGGGAATTCCAGTAACAAGTATTTATTTTGGGATTAGCTGGGTTGCTTTGATAGTGTCCATTTCATTGATGGCTATTGGTTTATACAATGCAGGAAGTATTGTGTTAAGTGAAAAAGGATTTTACGGAATGGCATTTGTTCTTAGTGTTTTTGCAGCCATTACCGTTCAAAAAAACATTCGCGATACGCAAAAAGCAAGAGAAAGAGATTAAGAGAAAAAAAGGATCATCCAAGTTTAAAATGGATGGTCCTTTTGTAATTTGCGTTTTTTCCGCTTCCATAAAAGGAATGGGACCCAGCCCAATAAAATGAGTAGTAAAATGGCTATGGACGTTAGAAACACGGTATTTGTCATAAGGATATCAATATAGTCTGCAAAATCCATTTCTTTAATATAGACTTCATAGGGATTATCAATATTATAGACGATCGGCATTTTCTCCTTATATTTGTTATACGTATGCCTAGTCACGCCCTTTACGATAAAAATGGTGTCCTGATTTTCGGTTTTATACATCATTGAGATATAGTACTCATTTTCGCTGTACGTTGAAGTTCCTCCATCAAACCCGTGTTCCATGATGAAGGCAGTTGTTTCTGCATGATTACCTCCGAAATATTTTTCATGTCCATTTTCAAATGCTGACTTTGTTTCGGTCGAGAGAAAAAGAAGGAGTGCTCCAATCAGGCTACCAAAAATTAAGAAAGGAATAACAAAACTTGCAATTTTATCTAGGTATAAACGTCTTGAGATATTAACAAACAATTCCCATATGACTTTAATTTTGAAGAGCCAATACAAAATATAGCCGATAGGATACAGACTAAAGAAGGTTAACAAAATATAAAACCATTTAACTTCCTCTTTCAACAATGTCTCCGTGTAAAATTTTCCGTCAACTTCATAGCCAGGAATCGTATCTCCAACGTCCACCTGTTCAAATAAATCCTGACTGATTATAACCATCGAATCATTATGTTTTGTGGGAATACTGCTTTCAGGCAACGTTCCGATTTGGACGGAAAACCTTGGGCCAACCAACAAATCGTTCACTACGAATTTTCTCCAAATCCTCTCCTCGACCTGATTTTGCTCTGCTTCCTCCAGAAATGCCTTATGCTCAAGCACATTATCATAATTTATATAAATGATAAAAATAAATGCCACGAAGGCAAAAAACTTCGGCCAACTTAGTTCTTTCATTAACAACTCCCCTAAATATCCTTTTCTTCTAAATATATGAAACTATATGAATGATAAAAAGGGACTAAAGCACCATGGTTCTTTTGGCCTGAATTGGCGACCATTTGAAATTAAATCATAGAGAATGGAAGAGTTATGTTAAAATTGGATCAAAATGGAATGAATCTTATCGAGGTGTTTTATGAGAAAAATTTTAAACTTATTCCTAGTGATAGGACTTTTAATATCAATTTTTGGGATCTTACCTTATATCTTTGATTATCCGTTAAGTGAAGGCGCTGATTCTGGTCCAAGAAATTACTGGGAACTGATCCTAATGATTTCCTATGAGGGAAAGGGAAAATATTTAGTTGTTGGGGTTTTATTACTCGTATTAACGATACCCCCAATTTTTAAGCAGAGATGGAAGGAGAGGTACTCATGAGATGTGGAGCTAAATGCTTTCTTGTCGAAATAGAGGCAGACGGGAAAGCACAAGTTGAGTCAGTCAATGCGAGAACACCTGCGGAAGCTCGAAAAAACATCCGAAAAAAATGGGGGACAGAAACTCATATACTAGCAGTAAAGGAAGAGAAGAAGAAATCGTAATTATATAGGGACGTTACTTGGAGGTAAATCATGGGAGAATTAATAGAGGGATTTTTATTTTACATGGTGGTCTTGAGTCCTGCAGTTGTAGGGATACCATTACAAATAAGGGCTACAAGAAAGAGTCAGAAAGTAGATAAGTTTTTCGTGATTAATAGTTTTCTGGCATCTGGAGCACAGATTATTTTCGTTGTAAGTTATGTGTTTTATGTAGCAAACCAAGGAGGGCAGCAAGCTGAAGCGGTTGGGTGGCTATTAGTTGCTTATATACTGTTCTCAATTGTCATAATAGGACTTAATACATTAATGGTGCTACTTACTCATTTCATCACAAAGTGGATATTAAAAATAAAAGACAAGAAAATGGAAGAGAAGCTGTAGACAAAATAAAACCCAAAGAATGATGTAAACATTCTTTGGGTTTGTTCATTTAGTCAATACTTTCCAACCAAATCAAGTAGTTGCTTGGAATATTCTTTAGGGATTGAATAGATAGTGTGGGTATCATCAATTTTCATAAAGGTGCTATTTTGATCTTTCTTCCCCAACCATAGATAATAGCCTTGTTTCTTTCCATCAGTATAATTGATTTCTAGATCAAACTCAGGTTCAGCCATGTTCACAATTCCGGGCTCTTTAACAGTATTTGCGATGACATCTTTGATTATTTCAAGAGTTTCCTTATCCTCAAACACAGCAAGAAAATTTGAATTCACCTTTCCGAACCCACTAGATTTCGAAATACTCACTTTTGAAATTTCCTGCTCTACTATTTCAAGCTTTTTAAAAACACCATCAACCCATACTTGGTCATCCCATAGTTTTGGATCATGAAGTTTTCTATCAGCGGGATGTCCTGTTACAATAGTATCTACACCATCTTTGTTGCCAAAGTACAAATCAACAATTTTTAATGCCTTGTTTTCAGATTGAACTAACATCTTGAAGTTCATTACAGAGCCTTGGTTCGAAAAAGGTAAACTTACGTAATAGAGATTTCCATCAAGTTTCTTGAACTCTGCTTCATTAAATTCATTTTCTAAACCGAAAATTACACCTATTCCCCCCTTTAGTTTCTGTCTTTGTTCTAGCTCTAACATTTTATTTGTAAAATTAAGTAGATTCTCGTTAGAGATGTAATTTTTAAATGATACTGCTTTTTGTTCTGCAATAGCTCCGGTATATAAATTTACAAAGGCTTTTCCAAATATTACGATGGTTTCTCGATCATCAACACTAATTTGACTTCCTTTAATTGTGAAATTTTGATTTGCTAGATTTCTTAATATTTCTGCAGCTGATTCCTCTGGTAGTTCATTTTCTTCTTTTAATCTTGCAATTTCCATGTTTTGTTTTTCAATTTGTTCCTCATTATTAGAAGGTGGGCTGTTAACATTTTTATTTGAACAACCTGAAAATAGTAGTAACAAAAATAATCCAGCAATCATTTTTTTCATAATAATATCTCCTCCAATGACGCGACCTTATTCATTTTCGTTCTAGTCTTCCTCTGTCATTCTTTCTAAACTTCCATCTTCTCGTTTTACAATAAGGACCCTACTATCTTCGTTTGAAAAGTATATCTCTTCACCTACTTCAAGAAAGTTAGATGAAAGGTTCTCTCTAGGATTGACCTCTGCTTTCACCTTGCTTTGTACTTCACCAATCTTTTCGCTAAGGGTAAATTCATTATTCTTAATTTCTCCTTGCCAGATATACTTTTTTTCATTCACCGATAAAATTCCTGCATATGAGCCATTTGATGAAGAACTACATCCACCCAGTGCAACCAAAGCTAGCAGTAGTGAAATAGCTAAAAAAAGTATTTTCTTGAACATAAAAATATCCCCCTTTGGTTATTAGACGGAAAATCAATTGAGAAGTTACTTTTTCCTGTTCTTTTTACATTCACCTGCTTCGTTAATACAATAAGCAATTCTTCGCAAAAGTGTATAAATATAAGTTTCTCAAGTAATTATTTAAAATGGCTAATAAACATACTGCTAAAAACTTGATCATTTAAAAGCTGAAACAAATGAGTGGTGGGGAGGATTGAAGCTTTTTATACCGATTGAAAAATACATTTGTTAAGAATTTGTATTTGTAAAACTCAACTTGTTAAAATATGTAATTAATTACAGCAGGGTTTCATATCTTTTGAAAAAGGACAAGTAAGGGGGTGTCAATTTGATATTCATTGTACTGCTTATTCTCATTATCATAATATTAATTCTTTACTTTGTATTGAGGTATAAACAACAAGCAATTCAAGTATTCACAATTGAGAATTTTATAAACACCCATCAGTTTGAAAGTGAAAAACAGAATAAAGGCTTAATAGATACCATAAATGATTTTTTCGATGATGATAATAAAGATGGGAATATCGACGGATTTAATAACGGGGGCAGTAATGGTGGAGGGGATGACCTAGGAGACTAAAGCTAAAAACAATAACAAAGTGAGAGTACGATGTCCATGGACATCACTTTTTTGAATTTTAGAGTATCTTATTCAGGATGGTTAAAAAACAGATGTAAATTTTGGAAAAACATGCTAATTTAAAGGAGTATATAATAAAGTTTCTCTAGGTATTCGATGCGAATAGCTCGAAATATCCTATTTGCTTTATCTAGCCTGGTTTTAACAGCCTTTTTAATAGTTGTTATTTATCTCTTTTTAAATAACTTAGTAGGAATGATTTTATTAGTTGTTGGATTATTAGGTTTAGTTACATTGGTTGTTTTTGCAGCGATTGGCTTAGGAAAAGGGAAATTCTTATTTATACATAGTAAATTTAGCATATTGTTAACACTCTTCTATTTCGTAGGTACAATAATACTGCTATGTGGAATATGTTTTTATAATTTTATCCTCTACTATAAATTTGGTGACATGTCTGTAAGGGACAAATTGCAGCTATTGCAACAAATCACAGTGGTAAGAGAGATTTCAGAAACAAAAATGACAAAAAACTACCCGGTTTTAAAACATCAGTACATCACATTTAACTACCATCCTGAAACAGAAAAACAAGTATACAAGATTATTGATTCATTGGAAAAAATCAATAGATTGGAAGAACGAATTTTTGATCATGCAATCACAAAGAGCGAGTCTTTAGAAGTTATTGTCCTTCGTAATTCAAAGGAATATTATGAGTTAATGCCGTTTTTACCTGAAAATATTGAGGGGGCATACGACAACAAAAATAAAAAAATATTGATTTATCAGGATAGTGAAGATGAATCAATTATGGTTGGGTCGTTTGCACATGAGTACACCCATTATCTATTAAACCTATATTCAATGGAAGTTGGACTGGATTATGATGAAATACCTATTTGGTTTAACGAAGGAATAAGCGAGTACGTTCATTATCAAATCATTGACGCCCCAAGAACGCCCGGAATTTTAGATACTGAAATATCCTTCAAAGACCTACATACACATGAAGATTGGAACTATGCATCCGAAAACTCGGACATCTATTACATAGCAAAAAAAGCAATTGAATATATTGTGGATGAACATGGTGAGAAAACAATATCTAGTATTCTTATCGATCAAAAAGAAACTGGTTCATTCAAGAAATCATTTGAAAAAATCACCGGATTACATTTGAGTACTCTGAACCAAACCATATTCTCAGTAAATAAAGAATTAGAGAAAGCATGGATTGTTTGGCAGGAATCTGGGATTGAAACAGCAGAGAAAATGTATCTCGAAATTTTAAAGAAATACCCTGATGAAGGTTTAGCATGGCAACAATTTGCTCTATTTCTTGAAGAACAAAAAAGGTGGGCAGAGGCACTCGAAGCTAGACGTAAAGTTGTACAATTAAATCCAAGTGATGGAGCTGCTTTTCAATATCTATCCTATCTTCTTACGATTATCGACCCTAAGGAATCTAGGGGAATGGCAAAAAAGGCTTTAGAATTAACCAAACATGATCTATTTGGAAATGTGAAATTTCATCAAAAATGGGTGGATGAAATATCAGCATTTCATGATTTAATCAGCCAAGGGAAAGAGGTCGAGGCGTACCAATCCATTTTTCAAAGTGAGCAATTATCAATTCATCCAACAATTATAGACGAATTAAAAAGACAAGCAGAAGAGAAATATCCAGGGAAATTTTAATCTAACAAAAGGAGATCACGATGATGAGTGAATTAATTCGAGACCAATACCCTCTTAAAGGTAGAAAAGTATTGATTACTGGAGTTAGCCGTCGCCAAGGAATTGGATATGCGACTGCACGTCAAGTGGCAGCATGGGGAGCATCTGTGATTATTCATCATTTCCAGGCACACGATAAAGAACAATCCTGGGGTGCAGATGATCTAAATGAAGTAATAAAAGGCATTAAAGCTGAGTTATTAGATGATGCATTTTTATATGACATCAGCGGAGACTTTTCAGATCCTAATGAACCAAAGCGGGTGTTGGATGAAATCAGCAGTCATTGTGGTCATATAGATGCACTTGTTTGCAATCATGCGCTGAGTGGAAGTGATGGTGCAATTGGAGAACTTACAGTTGAAATGCTAGATAAACACTGGGCAGTTAATACGCGTTCTTCTATTTTACTGGCTCAATATTTTGCGAAACAACATGATCCTAAATTAGGCAGAGGCAGAATCATTTTCATGAGTTCAGGTCAAAGATTAGGGCCAATGCAAGATGAAGTTGCGTACGTCGCATCCAAGGGAGCGCTTGCAGATCTTACGTTAACAATTTCAGATCAACTCGCTGATCAAAACATAACCGTCAATACCGTCAACCCGGGCCCAGTCGATACGGGGTATATGACCAAGGAACTGTGGGGAAATCTGAAACCAATGTTTCCATTTGGAAGAATGGGACAGCCTGAAGACCCCGCAAGACTTATTGCCTGGTTATTAACGGAAGAGGCTTCATGGATTACTGGACAAATCATAAATACAGAGGGTGGATTTGGACGTTGGCGTCCTCATTCATAAGGTATCTGTCATGAACCACAGGAGGGAACCATCTATGAGAAAACCATTTCTATATACCGGAGTCGCTGTCTTCCTCTTATACATAACCTTGTGGGTTCTATATTATTTTGATTTTATTAACGCTTTTCTATTAATCGGGGTCTTACTAGTAGAATTAATTTTCCTAGTTATTGTTTTAATCATTTTTCGAAACTCAAATTTAAGGATTATCCATATCACCTCTGTTCTATTAATATGTATTCTGATTTTTGAATTTAAACTATTAAATTATGAATCCCATACCTATCTTGTAAGCTTGATGGCAGATCCCATTGAAATAGTCGATAATTCTGGTATTCAGCTAATGGTTGTTAAAACCGCTGATTTCGAATATCAAAAAGATGAGGAACTCATCCTTAAAAGTTTTGAACATGAAAATCAAGAAGTCCTTAATTTACATAAGATTGATAATGAGAGTCGCTATAAAAGTAAAAATACCCAGCTTTGGAATTGGTTAATGAATAAGGAAGATGATTTTTCAATCATGAGGAAAAACGTAGAGAATTATCTCTCAGGGGACACCACAAGTATTGCTCCGTTTTTAAAACGAGATGATATTTCAGGTGATAGTGTCGGGTTAGGAGTGGCGATATCCGCAAAAATTGCAGACGGGAAGTTAACAAATAATAAAACAATTGGTATAAAGGGTGCACTAGATGCAACAGGAAATGTATTACCGATCGGAATGGTCGAAGAAAAGATAAGGATTGCTGAGAATGAATCATATCCCTATATAATTGTTCCCAGCGGAAATGCTAAAGAGGCTAGGGAGGTTAAACAATCCATGAACCTAAAAATAGAAATATTTGACGTTAATCATATCGACCAAGCAGTCTCACTTATAAAGAGGTTAAATGCTGATAGCTGAAAACAAGGGATTTCGCTTTAGAGCATTTTGATTACAAGTGTTTTAGGACTAATGTAGTAAACTAGCGAATAAACGTTATAATACAAACCTTCCTAATCTATTTCATAAAGGTGCTGATTTTTTATATGAAACAATTAAAAAGGAGCTGTATTAAACAGCTCCTTTCATATGGTACCTTATTTTCCTGGGTTGAATTTAATCTTCATAGCTTCGGCCATTAATACAGGTAGATCCGTGTTTTCATGTAATCCGCTGAATAAATGAGACCCTGGTCCGAATGCATATAAAGGAACATCTGTACCTGTGTGACCAGTGCTTGACCAGCCAACAATTGCACGTTCAGAAACGACTTGATTGATAGCTGTTGATGGGGATTTAGCAGTTTTAATTCTCTCGACCTCAGCATTTGTTAAATCAAGGTTTGTATATTGCTTAACAATTTCCTTTACATTACTACGGTCAGCGTTCAATTTGCTTTCCATGAAATCACCAGTTGCAGTAACATTACGCAATACTTCAAGATTTGCGTCACCTTTTCCATAACCACCAACTGACATACCGCCTGTATCATGGTCACCAGCAACAACTACTAAAGTTTTACCATCCTTCTTTGCGAATTCGACTGCTTTCTCAACTGCAAGTTCAAATGCTTCACTATCTTTCATTGCCCATGCAGCATCATTATCATGACCAGCCCAATCAATCTGGCTACCTTCAACCATTAAGAAGAAACCGTCTTTATCCTTTTGAAGAACATCGATTGCAGATTCTGTCATTTCTGCAAGGCTTGGTTCATTGGTTTCGTCGCGATCCAATTCAGGTGCCATGCTATCCTCAGCGAATAGTCCGATAAGCTTGTCTGCTTTTTTAGCATTTTTAAGCTCTTCTTTATTTGTAACTTGTTGATAACCATTCTCTGCTGCCTCATTTAATAAGGATTCCGGGAAGTATTTTTTACCTCCTCCAAGAATAACATCGACATCATTTTCAAGTAATTGTGGTGCAATATCTGCTTCATTTGCACGGGAAGCAACATGAGAAGCAAAGACAGCTGGTGTTGCATGTGTAATCGTTGAAGTAGCGACTAAGCCTGATGATTTTCCATTTTCTTCAGCAGCTTCAAGAATGGTTTTTAATTCTTTACCATCTGGTGTTGTACTAATCATTCCATTATTTGTTTTGATTCCAGTTGCCATTGCAGTACCTGCTGCAGCTGAATCTGTTACCTCTGAGTTAGAGGAATAGGTACGATGCATCCCAACAAGCATAGAATCTAACACAGTTTCCTCACCTTTATACCATCTGTAGTTCGTTGCATAGGAAGCAGAGTAGCCATCTGGAACCATTACAATGACATTTTTAACTTTACTATTATTGCCGCTTTGATCATTTGATTTCGCATCTGCTGTTGGAACTGAAAAGTTTCCTACAAGGGCTCCTAGTGCGAGTGAAGATACAACAGCAAACGGGATTAGTTTCTTTTTAATAGATTTCTTTTTCATGATTATTCCTCCTAAATTATTTATAGGCTTAGTATAGATTTGGAGTGTGGACATGGTTTTAATAGGAAGTAAATAAAAGGTTAATAGGAAAAAATGAGACAAAACTCATGTTATAAACAAATCCCCAAGAAAAGAAATAGATATTTCTGCATAATCCTTCTACTTAATTTTTAGGAAATAGGTACTTTTGAAAGAAAGTATTTTGAAATGAAAAATCGAGGGTGATTCTAAGGTACTAGATACATCTAAACAATCCATTTACAATTCCGAAATAATATTTACTAATAAAGTGGAAGTGGCTTGTTAAAAATGGATTAACCATATTGACCAAGCTGTCACATTTATAAAGAGGTTAAATGAGGTGGATTTCTCTGTAGAGAATTTTGATTAAGAGTGTTTTAGTAATATTGTAATTAACTTGCGAATACACGTATTATAAGCCCTCCTAATCTATTTCATAAAGGTGCTGATTCTTTGAATAGGAATAAGAATACTCATTTTGCAATCCTATTGCTGATTTTGATACTTGTCGTCTTGATTGTCCATTTGATTCTTCATGTGAATGTGTATGTCGTCTACAGCGCAGGTCTTGGCACGATTTTAATGATCGGCCTTATTATTTTCCTCATCATTTTGCTCATTTTAAAAACATAAACAGTCTCAAGGGGTGTTAATCCAGCAGGATTAACACTCTTTTTGTTGAATTTAATCATGTAACACAAATTTCCATTTGTACAGATTGGAGGTTTCGATGGCACTACTATTTTGGCCGTTTATGATTGCTTCACTTATTCTTTCGATTTTAGCGGTATGTTTTAAAAAGCCATTATTGCTCGTGATATCTTCAGTTCTAATCGTACCCTTGTCACTATATTTAGCAGCTACACCACGATTTGAAATCTGGGGGCTCGTTTTTCCGCTTTTTTATGTAGGATCTGCAGTATCCCTTGCCAAAAAGATGAAATGGTTATCCATTTTGCTAATTGCACCAAACTTTATCCTAATTGGTTGGATAGGATTTGCTGTAATGAATCAATAGTAGTTAAGGAGTGTCACATCTATGGAAATAAAATTACTAATCTTACATTCAGATCAAATTAATGAAATGAAGAAGTTCTATGTGGACCTTTTTGGATTTCCTTTAATTAAAGAAGATAAAAACAGTTTTCGTATTGCAGTGGGTTCAAGTGAGCTGGAGTTCACATCGGAAAACGTGATAGGTAATCCCTTTTATCACTTTGCATTTAATATTCCGTCCAACCAGTTTACTGAAGCGAAGACATGGGTAAAAGAGAGAGTCCAGTTAAATGTCGAGGATGGGGAAGATGAGGCCTATTTTTCCTTCTTTTCCGCATACGCTCTATATTTCTATGACCCAGCTGGGAATATTGTCGAGTTCATTTCGAGAAAGTCCTCTGAAGAAGGAACAGAACCATTCTCTATAGAAAGTGTGTTAAATATTAGTGAAATCGGCCTTACTGTAGACGATGCTATTCGTGCAGGAAATAGGTTAATCGATATTGGTATTCATGAGCGGGACAATGAACCATTGAGCCAAGCATCACTTAATTTCATGGGAGAAAAATCTAAAGGGATATTCATTATTCTTAATCAGCCAGGGAGAAGATGGATCTTCTCTGATAAAGATTCTGCTGTCTATCCGATTGAAATTCGAACAACTGATGGCGGTAGCATTACGGTTAATCAGGATAATCTAGTAGAAATATACAAGGGGTAATAAAAGAAGAAAGGAGACTGGCTATGATCTATATTGCTCTTTTACGGGGTATTAATGTTGGTGGGAAAAATAAAATTGATATGAAGCTGCTTAAGCAAACGTTTGAAAAAGTCGGGATGAAAGATGTGGTTACATACATCAATACAGGTAATATTATTTTTTCAGACAAAGACAAATCAAGAACTGAACTTTCCGGTATTTTGGAAGAGGCGATACATAACGATTTCGGATTGCAAATTAAAGTAGTAGTTCGCAGTATCGATGATGTCGAAGGAATCATTAACGCAATTCCTGACACATCCTGACACATGGGAAAATAACAAAGAAATGACAAGTGATGTCCTGTTTTTATGGGATGAAATCGATGATGAGTCTGTACTTGAAAATTTGGTTATAAAACCAAATATTGACACGATTAAATATGTCCCCGGAGCAATACTCTGGTCAGTTGACAGGAAAAATGCAACTAAGAGTGGAAAATCAAAAATAATTGGATCAAAGATTTACAAACAAGTTACGGTAAGAAACGTAAACACCGCTAGAAAGATATATGAACTCATGCAAGCTCGAAACAGCTAGTTTGCAGAAAGTTTATGGGCTACTTTCCCTAATCAAGGTCAATAGCCCCATTACTTTCAGTGCTCAGGCAGGTTGTTTTTTAATAATAATGACAAATAAGCTTGCGAATAAACAGAAGACCCCTGCCATTAAAAAAGCCCAACTGTAAGTATCGAAATATTTATAAATTAAACCTCCACCATAAGCAGCTACTGCAGCCCCTGCTTGGTGTGATGCAAAAATCCAACCATATATAATAGCACTCTTCTGAAGACCAAAGATTTGTCTTGAGATATTAATTGTTGGTGGTACTGTTGCCACCCAATCTAAACCATAAAATACAGTAAAAACAATAATCCAAATAATATTACCCTCCATTAATGCGAATGGAAGAAGTACGAGGGAAGCTCCTCTAAACAGGTAGTACCAAAATAAGAGCCAGCGATTATCGAAACGATCTGACAGCCAACCAGATAGAGTTGTTCCTACGATGTTAAAAACGCCCATAAATGAAAGTAAGGAAGCAGCAGTAACTAGTGGAATTCCAAAGCTAAAACAGTAAGAAATGAAATGTGTCCCAATCAATCCACTAGTAGAAAAACCACAAATAAAAAAACTGCCTGCTAATAACCAAAATTCTTTTGCTTTTAAAGCTTCGAATAATCCATCGAAGGCAATGACTATCGGATTTTTCTTTTGAGTTTCATACATTTCCTCTGTCTCTTCCCTTTGACCATATGGAAGAATTCCAATATCTTTGGGTGAGTTTTTCATAAATAAAAAAATAATGATGAACATAATGATACTCAAAACAATAATTAATCCAATTGCCCATCGCCACGAGTATATTTCGATAACCATTGCTAAGACAGGAAGTAATATTAACTGGCCCACTGCGGTACTTGCTGTTAATATTCCTGTTGCAAGTCCCCTTTTTTCCTTAAACCAATGATTAGCCACATATGGACTTAATACAGTTAAGAAAAGACTTGATCCTAATCCAATAATAATTCCCCAAATGATAATCAATTGCCAAGATTGATTCATCAAAAAAGTTAATAGGAGTCCTACCAGCAATGTTCCCATTGAAGCTAACATCATTTTCCTTAGTCCTAATTTTTCCAGTAAGGCAGCGATAAACGGACCTGAGACTCCATAGAAAAATAAACAAATGCCAAAAGCAAGGGAAATTACGGGCCGATCCCAGCCAAATTCACGTTCAAAAGGAGTTAAGAAAACCCCTGATGATGCCATAACAATTCCAGCTATAATGATTGAAAAAAAGGTTACTGTAAGAATAATCCAGCTATAGTGGATATGCTTCAAAATGAAATCGCCTCTCTATCTATGATTCTTATTTAATTTTAACTAGTAACTAATCATGTGTAAAATTGAAGTTTATGAAGTGAATCATTGATTTTTCTGATACTATTGAAAAAAGAGAATATTCAAGGGAGGGCGAAGTGATGGAAATACGCCATTTTGTTACGTTTAATAAGGTTATTGAAATGGGTAGCTTCACACAAGCTGCAGAACATTTAGGGTACACTCAATCCACGGTGACTTCTCATATTCAAACGATTGAAGAGCATTTAGGTGCACCTCTATTTGATCGGATGGGTAGGAAGGTACGATTGACGGATGTGGGCAAGAAGCTTTTACCATATACGAAAGAAATTTTAGATACTTATGGAAAAATCGAAAGCGTTACTCGTGAGGAAAAGGATATAAGAGGGACGTTAAAGATTGCGGCTCCTGAGTCTTTAACAGTCTACCGCCTAGAACCAATATTAAGAGAATATCGAAAAAAATTTCCACATGTAAGCATCCGTTTAAGTAATGCCACATGTGGAGATAACAAGAAAGCAATAGTTGATGGTAGCGCAGATGTTGCGTTTGTCATGTTGCCACAGTTTGAGGACTCAGATTTAGTCATCCATCCGTTAATGAACGAACCGATCGTTCTCGTTGGAAGTCCTGACTGTTCATTGACTAGTTTACCTATAAGCTACGAAAATCAGAAACTTAGCGAGTGTTTAATTACTAACGAGAAAGAGGCCAGTTATAGAAGAATATTTGAAGAGTTTCTACGTGGTCGAGGGATTGTTCCTTCCAACATCATGGAGCTTTGGAGTATTGAGGCGATAAAGCGTTCTGTAATGAGTGGGCTTGGTATTGCTTATCTACCTTTAATGACTGTACAGGATGAAATCAAGGAAGGGAAGTTAAAAACGATTCCTTGTGAAGCAGAATTAAAACCGATATACTCTCAAGTCGTTTATCACAAAAACAAATGGGTTTCCCCTGCATTATCAAGTTTTATAGATATTACTTTGAAACATGCAAAAGACTGGTCTTGCGTTGAGGTTGTTTGTTGATGAGATTGTGCTATTTAAGAAGAGTAAAAGAATAGGGGAAATATGGAATTGTTAGTCTTCTTCAGTTATGATTGGTGCTAAGAAATTAATAATAATAAGTAGAAGGTGAACATTCAATGGTACAACTTAAGCTCATACAACCATCACTAGCTTACGAAACAGAATATCTATCTTACTACCAAGAATGGAAGGAAAGTGGAGAGGACATGGTTCCATGGGTTATTAGTAAGGACCCCTCAAACTTTTCGGAAATGCTTCAATCTCTTTACGATGCAGAAAAAGGTGAGAATCTACCGGACAAATGGGTGCCCGACTCAACATTATGGTTAGTTGATGAAAATAAAAAAGTAATCGGAGCTGTAAATATTCGCCATCGGTTGACCGAAACATTATTCAACAGTGGTGGACATATTGGTTATGGAATCCGTCCGTCAGAACGCCGTAAAGGATTTGCTACGAAACTCTTATCATTATCTTTAGAAAAAGCGAGAAAACTGGGGATTCAGAAAGCTTTAGTTGTTTGTGACCATGATAATATGGGTTCATTTAAAACAATAGTAAATAATGGCGGGGTACCAGATTCCGACTTTATCGAGGAAGATGGAAATGTCATCAAAAGGTTTTGGATAGAATTGTAGATTGATTTGCGCTTACAGTCTTGCTACCATATTATTGTACACAGTCCTAAGCTGAAACAAGGAGTCATTATCATGATCATTCAATTCATTCGTTATAGATAAAAACAGGTATAGACGATATGTAGACCCCACTTATTTTTTAAAAATAGTTAGTGAGGGTTTATTTGTCTATGCCTTTTTCATTTCTAAAAACGAATGAATGAGGTGGCTTTTTTGTTAAAACAGAATAGAAGAATGCAAAGTGCAGATTATGTGAGCAAAAATGAAACGATGTTTGCTTGTCCTATTTGTCATTCCCCTATGGAGGTAATGGAGTCTAAAAGCTTGGTTTGCTTCAAACGTCATACGTTTGACATTTCGAAACAAGGCTATATCAATTTTTCGACTCACCCAGTAAACACGAAGTATAATAAGGAACTATTTGATGCAAGACGAAAACTTATAATCGATGATGGTTTTTTCGTGCCCTTGTCCAATGAAATTTCAAGGATAGTTGGACAATGTTCAGGTAAAAGAATAACGATTCTTGATACGGGTTGTGGAGAGGGATCGCATCTGTTTAAAATTTGTGAGACTGTCAATAAAGATGTAATTGGAGTAGGAATCGATTTATCAAAGGAAGGAATTCGAGCAGCATCTATGAACTATGGAAATAAGATTTGGGCGGTGGCAGACCTAACAAACACACCGTTTCAGACTTCCCAGTTCGATGTAATCCTTAATATCCTTTCACCATCCAATTATGCAGAATTTAAGAGGGTATTGAAAAAGAATGGGATCGTCATTAAAATTGTTCCTCAAAGTGGATACTTGAAAGACTTGCGAGGCGAAATTTTTGGAGATCGTTCCTATTCGAATGAGGATACAGTAAAAAGATTTTATGATAATTTTCGAATTGTTGATCGTTCAAGGTTAACGTATAATAGGAAACTTAATAAATCTGCTATAGAATGGTTGGTTCAAATGACACCCATGACATGGGCTAAAAAAGAAAAAGTAGCTTCAATATTAAATAAGGAAACAGTTCAAATTACGGTTGATTTTGATATTCTGATTGGTAAATAAAATTTAATCTTTTCTAGAGAAGTACCCTGCTTCGCAGCGTTAATTTATTGAGATTAACGCTGCTTTTTTTTGAGTTAGCATAGTATCTGGATTCTGGTTAACACTATAGTCGCAGTAAAAAAACTCTTGACTATAAGGAAAAATTTTTGGTAAAGTTACAAACAGACCGGTTGGTATGGTGGAGGTGTACTACGGGAATGGATACAAAAGCACTAATTATCGAAATCGCGACAAAGCTTTTCCAACAAAAAGGATATATAGGTGTGGGGCTAAGCGAAATTTTAAAGGCCTGTAACATTTCGAAAGGTTCGCTATATCATCACTTCCCAAATGGAAAAGAAGAATTACTTATTGCTTGCCTTCAAGAGTTGAATGAAACAATCACTAATGACATCGAGAACATTTTTGAACGGTACCCGAACACGATCGAAGCCACAAAAGCTATGATTGATCAATTAATCATTCATTTTGAAACAGAAGGAACGATTACGGGATATACATTTAGCAGTATTGTCAGCGAAATGTCTTCACTTAGTGAACCAGTTCGTTATGCTTGTTCTAATTTATATACAAAAATGCAAGGTATTTATTCAAACAAGTTAGTTGGGGATGGATTTTTGGAGGAAGTTGCTCATTCAATTGCACTTACGATGGTGGCTACAATTGAAGGGGGAATGATGCTTTGTTTAACTCAAAATGCAAGTGAACCACTAAAAACAATTTCTCTAGTATTACCAAACATATTACAGGAGATAAAAAGTGAATAATATGGTTTTTGAAAAAACGGCTAATTCCAATTTTTCATGAGCATAGCTCAGGAAGATATGGGATTGGCCTTTATTATGCAAAAAATAGACCCAAATGGGTCAAATCAAAGAAAAAGGAGATTTTTATGAACACACAATTACAAGTCAAAAGTCCTAAAATAATGGCATTTATTTTAATGTTTGGTACCTTTATAGGATTATTTGGTGAAACTGCATTAAACATGGCATTAACAAATATTATGGGTGAATTCTCAGTCAAACCTGCTATTGCCCAATGGCTGACAACAGGATATTTATTAGTATTAGCGATATTAGTTCCAATTTCTGCACTGTTGATGAAATGGTTCTCTACTAGAAAATTAGTTATCGGGGGACTAGTTATTTCACTATTAGGAGCGGTACTAGCTGCTCTATCTCCAAATTTTGCAATACTATTAGCAGGCCGTATCGTGCAGGCAATAGGGACGGGTGTTTTAATACCAGTTATGACAAGTGTTCTTTTAATTATTTTCCCTGTTCATAAACGTGGAGTGGTAATGGGGATAATGGGATTAGTTATTACATTAGGTCCTGCCTTAGGCCCTACACTTTCAGGGGTAATTATTAGTACGTTAGGATGGCCATATATTTTCTGGATTAGCTCTATTTTATATGCATTATTGACCCTTTTTGCTGTAGCTAAAATTGAAAATGTGTCGGAAATTACGAAACCAAAAATTGATTTTTCATCGGTTGCTTTATCAACGATTGGTTTTGGCGGTTTAATTTACGCATTGGCGTCAATGGCCGAAGCAGCTATCTCATCGCCAATAGTTTGGGCACCTTTACTAATTGGAATCATCGCACTTGTATTATTTGGCGTTCGCCAAATGAAAATGTCTCAGCCCATGGTTAACTTACGTGTATTTAAGTTTCCTATGTTTACCTTGGGAACAGCGACGATGTTCCTCGGTATTTTAATGATTTTAGCAGCGGGTATTCTCTTACCAATGTATCTAAAGGATGCTTTATTATATAGTGCAGCAGTAGCAGGTTTATTATTACTTCCTGGTAATGCTGTCAATGTTGTGATGTCACCAATTGTTGGTACTCTATTTGACAAATTCGGACCACGTGTTTTCGTCATTATTGGTTCTATAATTATTCTGATTGCAAATTTCATGTTTGCAACCGTAATATCAGCATCAACTCCTGGTTGGCAAATAATAGTTGCATTTATGATTTTCTTCTTTGGATTAACGATGGTAATGATGCCATCACAAACAAATGCCCTAAATCAATTGCCACGTGAATTTTATGGTGATGGTTCAGCTGCTATGAATACATTGAATCAAGTAGCAGGGGCAGCAGGTACAGCGATAGCGATTACGTTATTTACAGCTGGCCAAGGAAATTATGTGGTCGAAGTTCCTGCTGCATCAGAGCCGCAAATCTTAGCCGCAGGTGTAAAATATGCATTCTACTTTGTTACTGGAATTTCAGTTGTTACTTTAATTTTATCTTTATTTGTAAAAAAGGGATCCAGTGTAAAGGAAAAATCTGCATCAACAGTAAAAGCAACAGAACCTGTTCGAAACTAATACAATTTAACAAAACTAAACTTTTATATTTTTCACTAGACCATTCGTAAAGGCCAATCTTTGCGAATGGTTTCTTTTTATGATATAAGAATACTGTTCGTAATATTATTGATAATGTCCCCTCTGCTAAGAACACCTATAACCCGACCAGCCCCGTTGACTACAGGCAGTTTTTTGAAACGATGCATCGATAATAACCGCATTGTTCTTTCGAAATCTTCATCAGGTGATACGAAGAGGAGGTTTCTTTTGGTCATGATTTCTTTTACAGGTGTATCCAACTTTTCTTGTAATACATCTTCTAATTTCCCATCCTCTATTAAATAGACAATTCCAGCAATCCCTATAGGCTTAGGAGTTAGGTAGCGCAATACATCCCCATCTGATACCATACCGACCAAATTTCCTTTATCATCAACAACTGGCACACCGCCAATTCGGTTTGATTTAAGAATAAGTAATAATTCTTTGACAGTATTTGAAGGTTTTACAGTAAAAACATTTGTAATCATGAAATCTCTGACCTTCATTGTTGATCTCTCCTTCATTTTGTAACCGTATACATTTTTGGTATATTAGTATTTTAACACAAATAGCAAACAGCATGTCTTTAAGGAATTTGACAAATTTGTGGAATGAGAAGGATTTTTTAGGTTCGTCAGAGTGTGAAAAAACGCTAGTTCAATGAACAGCGCTTTTAGATATGGCTATTCTATTTCCTTACCAAATCTCCAAAGTTCACTTCAAACTCCGCATGGTCTCCAAGCGCATGCGGGACTTGAATACTGATGACAACAGAATTATTAAGAAAGTAAGAAAAAATTCCATATGGATTTTCTTCAGGGTTTGGGTGATCTGCCTTTTTGATAGCCTCAATGAGATCTTGGTTATTAAAAGTGTTCAAGTATTCTATGATAGCAGCATGTTTTTCCTTATTTGGCTCAGGTGGATTTTCCCAATCAATATACTTCGCATTTTTTAATGTTTCTATGAAATGTTCATCTAAAACAAACAGATCGAATAACCTGATTTTCTCTCCTGTTTTCCAATCGATATTGGTTGTAAAAAGAAGATGAGTAGGATACATACCACCATTATAATTACCAGTATAATGAATACTAAAAGTATCAGATTCTGGAAGTATGACATGATTATCCATTTTGAGTGGAGCATCGCCATCTTGGAATTGGTTCAGAAACAGAATGGCATCATCTTTAATGAGATGATTGATTTGTTGTTCCAGGTCTTTATTTTGCATTTTTAAAAGCTGAGGGTAGTGAATCGTTAACTCCCCGTTCTCATATGTTGCTGTATCAAATTCAAAATGCTCTGCATTATTTTCATCTTCTCCTTGATGCGATGGTACAGTTTGCTGGCTTTCACAGCCTGCTAACATAAAGGCGAAAGCAAAAGTAACCAAAAAAAGAATTCGCTTCATTCGCTTTGCTCCTCCAAAAATGATCCAATAGTTCATTTTACATAGTTACTTTCTATATTATTACAATTACAAGGAAATAAAAAAAGGCCTGGATTCCCAAGCCATTCACATTAAGATGGATAATTAATTTTTCCGGTTTCAACAAGCTGCTTTAGACCCATAAACATCCAGTTCCAACCTTGCTCTGAGCTTTCATTATACTCCTTGAGCGATTTTTCGATGTCTTCTTCAGTCCAACCTTCCTCATGCGGCACAACAATTTCTTGTGTAAAAGTCATCTCACTGCCATTTTCAACAGGATTAATCACTACTGTAACCACATCCTGTGTATCGCTAAATTGAGGCATCTTAAATGTAAAAACTAATTTACTTGGGCGGTCTATTTCAAGGTATTCACCAATTGCTCGATAATCCTTACCATTTCTGTGATCAACAATTTCCCAGGTTCCACCGACATGTGGTTCATTTTTTGCGACCTTATTAGTGTGTTCCATTGTAAATAACCATTTTTTGATCATGTCTGATTGGGTCCAAGCATTAAAAACTGCTTCTGGAGCTACATCAAATTGTCTTATCATCGTTAATGTTGTAATTGAGGTTTTAGTCAATATTCTCATCCTTTACCAGTAGTTCCTTAAACATAGCGAATTGAATGAAAAAGTGCAACTTTCAGAGATGGAAATGAATTTCAGTTGACCAAATAAAGCTTGGTTGATATCATTTAATTATCGTTTAGTAAACTTTGTTTCTTATTAGAAAACTTTTTTACATCATACGATTACTATAGAAGGTGAAAACATGAATCTACAGACAGATGTTTGCATTGTTGGTGGAGGTCCGGCAGGTGCTCTTCTTGGCTATTTATTAGCTAAGAAAGGGATATCTACGATCGTTGTTGAGCGCACATCAGGAAATGAACGTGAATTTAGAGGTGAGCACATCAACGCGGAAACCGAAGCCATTTTAAAAGAACATCATTTATTTGATAAAATAGAATCACTTGGCTTATTAAAAATGAAAAAAGTGGAATATTATTACGAAAGAAATATTGTAAAATCAATTACTCCAACACGAGAGGATCATGTTGGAATCCATATTCCGCAGCCACACTTTTTAACTGCTGTTTCAAACGAAGCTGCGCAGTTTCCAAACTACCAGCTGCTTTTAAACACAAGTGTCACTGGGTTAGTTCAGGACGAAAAAGGCAACTATACAGGTGTAAAAGCAAAACAAAATGGACAAGAAATCAATATCTCAAGCTCAATCGTTGTAGGCACGGATGGCCGTTATTCGACTGTTCGAAGACTTGCAGACATTGCCGCTACAGAGGAAACACATGGTTATGACGTGCTTTGGGCTAAAATCCCAGCACCTGCTGGTTGGGAACCTTCAACAAAAATGGTATATGTCAATGGTCACCAACTTGCATTGTTCACACAAACAGGTGGGATGATTCAAATCGGCTGGAACATTGAAGAGGGTACATTTGCCTCTTTACGGAAGCAACCGCTGGAACCATTTTTGGAACCACTTTTAATAAGTTTTCCTGAATTAGAACCACTTGTTCGTGGACACATTCAATCCTGGAAAGACTTCGTGTGCTTAAAAGTGTTCAGCTCAAACGCAGATACATGGGTAAAAGATGGTCTTGTCATCCTGGGAGATGCCGCTCATACCATGACGCCAACGGCTGCAATCGGAATTAACTGTGCGATAAAGGATGCTTATGTTTTGGCACCAATCCTTGAGCAAGCCTTAATCGATGGGGACTTAACTGAAACAAGATTAAAAGAATTCGAGATAGCAAGACGAGCTGAAATCGAACAACAACAAGAAATGCAATTTCAAAAAGAGGAATCATTTAAAGACAACTTTCTAGAAGTTGTTGGATATTAAAAGTATGCAGATTAACGCTGCATGCTTTTTTTGTTTGCCCGCAAAATGGCTAAAAATTGTATTTAAAGATTAAGAATAGTATTTAAAGATTAAAAACAGTATTTCAGGATTTAATACCAGTTATTTTTATATAGGAACAGTAAAGTGCTTTTTAGAAAGTGAAGGTTAAAGAAAAGAAAGGATTTTTCCTGTTCTTACCGAATAAAAACTATAGGAAACATGAAAACAGGGGGAACACGATGAATCTAGTCAAAATAAAGGGAGAAAAAGTAACCTTACGACAAGTTGAAAAAGAGGATTTACCTACGCTTTGGGAAATGCGTTACGGTGATCCAAATCCGGAATGGAAAAAGTGGGATGCGCCCTATTTTACGCATAAGTACATTGATAAAGAAACGTATATAAAAAAGTCCGAACATCAACTCACAAGGCAACACTATCCATTAGATCAAATGATTATAGAAGCGGATGGTCAAATTATAGGAACGGTCATTTTTTATTGGGAAAGTGAAGCAACTAGATGGCTTGAGATGGGCATTGTCATCTATCTTCCCGAATATTGGGGTGATGGCTACGGTACGGAAACAATTAAGCTGTGGATTGACTATTTATTTGAAACAATACCATATATCGAAAGAGTCGGATACACTACATGGTCTGGAAATCATCGCATGATCAAAGTTGGTCAAAAACTCGGTATGACACTCGAAGCACGTATGAGAAAATGCCGTTATTATAATGGTGTCTACTATGACTCGATTCGAATGGGATTACTACGGGAAGAATGGGAACAGACGAAATAGGATGTAAGACCTGCATTTCATGGCGAAATGCAGGTTTTTTTAATGGAAGGGATTTGCTAACGCCGATAGGTAGGAATTAACGCCGATAGAACAAAATTAACGCCGATAGAACAAAATTAACTCCGATAGAACGAAATTATCAACGATAGATATCTGTGATACAAAGTGAAATTACAATTTTCCAATTATTATTGACACCATTTACACGCTGTCGTAGTATTATATATGAGCATATGCTCATATAGTTTGTGAAAAAAGTGGGGATTATAATGTATGATGTTGTTATTATTGGAGCTGGTCAAGCGGGTTTAGCTATGGGCTTTTATTTGAAAAAAACAAATCAATCTTTTCTACTTTTAGATAGGGCAAAGGAAATCGGTGATGTGTGGCGAAACCGCTATGATTCGCTGACTCTTTTTACACCAAGAGCTTATAGCGAACTTCCAGACATTCAAATGGAAGGTCAAAGACAGGGTTACCCTACTAAGGATGAGGTTGCCGATTATTTAACAAAATACGCATCATACCATTCTCTCCCGATTCAATTGAATACATCGGTAGTCAGGGTTACCAAAGCAGAAAAAGGTTTTCAAATTGAAACGACAAATGAAACAATCCATACCAAAAATGTGATAATTGCAACAGGTCCGTTTCAGGAGCCTTCTATACCAAAAATTGCAGAAGCTTTATCCAATCATGTGTTTCAAATCCATTCCTCACAATACAAAAATCCAGACCAGCTAAAAAATGGCCCTGTATTAGTAGTAGGTGGGGGGAGCTCCGGGGCACAAATTGCAGTCGAGTTAGCAAAGGGCAGAGATGTGTACCTTTCAGTTAGTCAAAGACATACTTTTATCCCGCAGAATCTAGGTGGCAAGAGCATTTTTTGGTGGTTTGATAAATTTGGTATACTCAAAGCTGACGCCACATCAAAATTAGGTAAATTAATAAAAAGTCGACCAGATCCGATTTTTGGATTTGAGTTAAAAAAGGCTATACATTCCAGAAAAATCACTTTAAAACCAAGAACAACGAACATAAAAGAGGATACATTCTTTTTTCAAGATAAAAGCGATCTAAAGGTGTCAAATGTTGTATGGGCAACAGGATATAGATCAAATTATCAATGGCTGCAAATCCCTGAAGTCTTACAACAAAATGGTCAACCTGAACATATTAGAGGAATCACAACTATAAAGGGGCTCTACTTTTTAGGCCTACCTTGGCAATCCCGGAGAGGCTCGGCCCTTCTACAAGGAGTCGCAGACGATGCAAAATACATCATTCAACATTTTCAGGATGCCAAGCAAAATTAAGAAAGAAGGTTTAAAAATTGGAACAAAAGGATCATTCTTTTTTATCGCAAGCGACTATTGACGAAGCGTCACGGATTTTTAAGGCACTCGCAGATCCAACGCGAATCAAGATTCTTTACTTATTGTCTCAAGAGGAATGCTCGGTCAACCATATCGCGGAAGTACTCGAAATGTCACAATCGGCTGTATCCCATCAGCTCAGCCTACTGAGAAATTTACGCTTAGTGACATACCAACGCGAAGGAAACACATTCCTTTATACATATGATGATGAACATGTCATAACGTTGCTACACCAAGTCATTCATCATATTGAACACGAATAGGAGGAGAGAATGATGGGACATCACCATCACCACCATGGTCACCACCACCATCATCACGGACACGACCATCATGGTCACCATCACCACAATCATTTTGATGAAGTGAGGGAAGGAAATAAAAAAGGTCTACTCATTGCTTTGATTATTACCAGTGGAATTATGCTGCTTGAATTTTTCGGCGGCCTCATTACAAATAGCTTAGCCCTACTATCAGATTCAGGTCATATGCTAAGTGACGCAAGCTCGCTATTTTTAAGTCTAGTTGCATTTTGGTTTGCAACTAGACCTGCATCACCGAAGAAAACCTACGGGTTTTACCGATTTGAAATTTTGGCAGCCCTTTTTAATGCGGTTACGTTGTTCATCATTGCGGGCTTTATCGTTTATGAAGCATTTGACCGATTTTTTGAGCCACCGACTGTTGCAAGCGGGACAATGATGATCATTGCTGGTATTGGTCTATTGGCAAATTTGCTTAGTGCCTGGTCGTTAATTAGCAAAGGGGATGTAAAAAATAACGTTAACCTACGAAGCGCGTACCTACATGTTCTAGGAGATGCTCTAGGTTCAGTTGGAGCGATTATCGCAGGTTTACTGATGCTCCTCTTTGAATGGTATATTGCCGACCCAATTATTTCTGTTGTGGTAGCTTTCCTCATTTTAAAAAGTGCTTGGGGTGTTTTGACGCATTCCATCCACATTTTAATGGAGGGAACGCCAATAACAATTGACCAAAAAGAAGTCAAAGCTACACTTGAGGAAATTGATGGGGTTATCGATGTTCATGATCTCCATATCTGGACGATTACATCGGGAATGGATTCGCTCACCTGCCATATTTTAATCAAGGACGATCACGATAGTCAGGAAATTTTACAGCAAGCGATTGATAAAATACGTGAAGAATTTAAAATTGAACACACTACGATACAGATTGAAACGTCAACGATTGAGCATGGGGAAATGAAAGTATAACACTTTATCCAGCATTAACGGGCAGTAAACCCCCACTGATTGAAGTTTCACTTTATGGAGCTAAGTTACCTAGCTCCTTCCATACATAGGAGGAATTTATGAGTCAAAATCTGCAAAACTATATGAAATCTCAAGCAGATCAAGGTTATTTTAATGGGGCTGTACTTGTGGCGGAAAAAGGAGAAATTTTGCTATCAGAGGGCTATGGATATGCAAGCTTCCAATACGAAGTACCAGTCACTTCAAAAACAAAATTCAGAATCGGTTCCCTTTCAAAGGCCTTTACGGCAGTAGCTATTTTAAAGCTTGTTGAAGACGACAAACTTGCATTGACTGATACGGTTGATCTATTTTTACCGGACTTTAGATTCGGCCACCAAATAACCGTTCATCATCTGTTATCCCATACTTCAGGAATTGCTGATTTTACTTCATCACCAGACTATTGGAACAAATCAATGAGGCTTCCATCCACGCTTGAACAAGTGTTGGACTCTTTCAAAGACGTACCACTTGATTTCGAGCCAGGAGAGAGAATGGAATATTGTAATGCTGGTTATCTAGTACTAACCGCAATTATTGAAAAAATTACAGGAAATTCTTATGCGAAATTATTAACTGATACAATTTTCCATCCACTTGGAATGATTGATACAGGTGTTGATGACGGAAGAACTATTATTCCTGATTTGGCAACAGGTCACACCTTAAATAAAACGATCATTCATACAGAATTTATCGACATGTCATTTCCTCTAGGGGCATACGGTTTATACTCTACAGTTGAGGATTTATTCAAGTGGGGACAAGCTTTACGTAATGGTGACATTTTAAGGAAAGAACTGATCGACCAAATGTTTACTCCTAATCTCGATGGATACGGTTATGGTTGGTTTGTGCTAGATAAACCTGAAAAAGTAGCCCGTCATTCTGGGGATATAAATGGCTATGTTAGTGATTTTTATTTGTTTGTAGAAAAAGATGTAACGATTATTGTGTTATCAAATTTTAATCTCACCCCTGTTGAGAAAATTAGTGATGATCTTTCGAGAATAGTATTTGGTAAGGGTATAAAACCAATGGTGATCCCACATAAAGTAGAACAAAAGATAGACACCTCACCATTAATAGGCGAGTATGAAAATGAAAATATGCAGCTAACAATTCACCGAAATCATGGGGGTTCTTTATTTTTAACAGCTCCTAAAAAGTATGGTGTTCCATATATGTATCCTATTAATCTTGTAAAAGTGGAAAATGCTCAAATGATTTATCAAGCTGAGTTTCTATATGAAACCTTGACATTTGATTTGGGAGATACAGAAATAAAACTGCTTTATGCAGACAATTATGGGCGTGAACATAATTTTATGAAAAAATAAGCACTCCTTTTTTAAAAAAGATTTTGTATAGTAAAATGGAAATAACAATGGTTCTATATTAGGAGTTGGAAACATGAGAGTTCTCGTTATAGAAGATAATGAAAGTGTATGTTCAATGATTGAAATGTTTTTCTCAAAAGAAGGCATCAAAGGTGAGTTTGTCCATGATGGCCTTAAGGGCTATAACCGTTTTAAAGAGGATAATTGGGACTTACTCATTGTGGACTGGATGCTGCCCGGGATGGATGGAGTAACCATTTGCCGAAAAATACGCGAGGAGAAAAACGATATTCCGATTATTATGCTGACAGCAAAGGATAGTGAATCTGATCAAGTATTGGGACTTGAGATGGGGGCGGATGATTATGTCACAAAGCCATTTAGCCCACTCGCTTTGATGGCACGGATTAAGGCTGTTACTCGTCGTTATAATAATAGGACTTCAGATGAAGTTGAAGCAGAGACCCTTCAGACCGAACATTTTAAAATCAACAAGAATACAAGAGAAGTCCTTATAAATGGAGCATCTATTAATAATTTAACACCTAAGGAATTTGATTTATTGTATTATTTTGCACAGCATCCAAAGCAGGTGTTTTCAAGGGAGCAGTTATTGGATCGTGTGTGGGGGTACCAGTTTTATGGGGATGAGCGCACAGTTGATGTACATATAAAGCGGCTTCGTAAAAAACTTGGTACAGCTAATCAGCCCTTTTTCCATACAGTATGGGGTGTTGGCTACAAATTCGATGAGTCCATTGAGGAAGAAAAATGAAATTTCGGTACATGTTTCAGCAGCTTGTTAGCCACATAAGTGTGATTGTGGTTGCGTTTCTAATTTTAAGTATTGTGTTCGCGCACTACGTTGGGAACCTCGTCTTTGAAGAAAAGGTCGAGGAATTGACCACATATGGTGAGAATATCATAAGTGATATTAATCGCACATCGAATGTCGATGTACTAATTCGGCAATACTCAAACCTGCTCAATGAGCGAAATATTCTTTTTACAGTGTTTGACGAAAATGGAGTAAGCCTGAGTGCTTTCGGTGGATTTGTTCCACAGGTCGAGTTAAAAAAGAAGGAATGGGACAAGGTCCGCAGTGGGCATATTGTGTCAGTAAAACAGGATTATAAGCGTTTTGATCAGGAAGTGACGTTTATTGTCATGCCTTATATGCTTGGTCAAACCTTTGTCGGAGGGGTCCTACTAGCGTCACCGATCAGTGGAACACAGGAAATGATACATGATATCAACCAATATTTGTTTTACACGATGTTTTTGGCACTGGCTGTTGCTCTTTTAATGAGCTGGATTTTGTCGACGATTCATGTAACGCGCATCAAACGCTTAAGGAAAGCAACTTCGATGATTTCCGCTGGTGATTTTTCTGTAAAACTCCCCTCATCTGATTTTGATGAAATTGGCGAGCTATCAAATGATTTTAACGAGATGGCAAAGCGTTTGAAGAAATCGATGGAGGAAATCGAAAGCTTGGAAAGCCGCAGAAGGAAATTCATGGCTGATGTCTCTCATGAAATGAGGACACCACTCACAACGATTAGTGGTGTGATTGAAGGGTTGAAAAATGACTTGATTCCTGAAGAAGAAAAGGCAAAGGGCGTTCAATTAGTTAACCAGGAAACAAAACGTCTCATTCGCCTCGTGAATGAAAACCTGGACTATGAAAAAATCCGATCAAATCAAGTTACTCTCCAAAAGGAAACGATTGAGTTAATTGAAGTGCTCGAGATTGTAAAAGATACACTTGAGCCACAGGCGGATGAAAAAAATGACCAAATAATCATTGAAGTCCCTGAAGATTTATCGATAACCGCCGATTACGATCGCTTGATTCAAATTTTAATCAATATTATTAAAAACAGTATCCAGTTTACCGATAACGGTACAATTTGGATTCGTGGAAAAAAGGGCGAGAACGAAACGATTATCGAAATCGAAGATACCGGAGTGGGAATCGACCCAGTAGAAATCGAGAAAATCTGGCATCGTTTTTACAAGGCCGATGTCTCACGAACCGGTACTCTATTTGGTCAATTCGGTCTAGGACTTTCAATCGTTAAGCAGCTCGTTCAGCTCCATAACGGAAAGATTGAAGTGTCTAGTGAAAGAGGAAAAGGAACCAAATTTGAAATTCGAATTCCATATGATTAAATCCACCATTTTTTTGGTGGATTTTCTATGTCTTTTCAAGGTTTGTTAATATTTTGTTCATAATTTTTGTCTATGATATATACATGGAGTTAGTTAAGGGAGGAATTCATAATGGAGAACGAAAAACGTTTTGATGAATTTAATCATACAGAAGGTCAATCTAACAACCTAGAAAATAGTGAAAATCATAATAAAGAAACTCATTCTGAACAGGAAGAAATGAAACTAGAACAAGAAGAAATGAAACTAGAACAAGAAGTTGAGCAAGTGCTAGCTGAGCCAGTCGAATCGGAAACGATTCAACTATCGTCGGTTTCCGAAGAAACGACACTGCGCTCATCAAAGCTAAAAGAGAAAAAATCAACTGGTAAAATGAAAAGCTTTCTATCCATGGTATCTGCTGGCGTCCTTGGTTCGGCATTAACACTGGGAGTCGCACCACATATTGACGGATTACAGGGATATTTCAATTCAGATGCACCAACTAAGGAGGAGCAATCAGGAGTAATTGAAGCTTCTGGACCTGTGCAAATCCAACCAACTGCAGTCAATGACTCATCGTCTTCTGTAGCGGATATGGTTGAAGATGCATCAAAAGGAATTGTTGGAATTACAAGCATGCAAGCCCAACAAAATCCGTTTAACAGAAACAATTCACAAAGTGTCCCAAGTGGAACTGGTTCCGGGGTTATTTTCCAAAAGGATGGCGATAAAGCCTATATTGTTACAAATAACCACGTAATCGAAAATGCAAATGAAGTGGAAATCTCACTTTATAATGGTGAAAAAACAATGGCTAAGTTAATTGGAACAGATCCGTTAACCGATTTAGCTGTTTTAGAAATAGATTCTAAAAACGTAGAGGCGGTTCTGCAATTTGGTGATTCCGAGTCACTAAGACCTGGTGACCAGGTGTATGCAATTGGAAACCCACTTGGACTTGATTTATCAAGAACAGTGACATCAGGAATTGTAAGTGCAAAGGATCGTAGCATTTCCGTTGATACCTCTGCAGGTAGCTGGGAATTAAACGTAATTCAGACCGATGCTGCGATTAACCCTGGTAACAGCGGTGGTGCTCTTTTAAATACACAGGGGCAAATTATTGGAATTAATAGCTTAAAGATTGCGAATAGTGGTGTTGAAGGACTAGGCTTTGCCATCCCTAGTAATGATGTCGTGCCGATAATTAATGATTTAATAGAAAGTGGTAAAATTGAGCGTCCATTTATTGGCATCGGTTTAGCGGACCTTGCGGAAATACCAAGAATGTATTATGCTGACCTGCCTGATGATATAAAAGAAGGAGTCATTGTAACAAGTGTTGCACAGAACTCTGCAGCTGAAAAAGCGGGCATGAAAATGACCGATGTCATCGTGAAAATCAATGACACAGAGGTTAAAAGTTCAATGGACCTTCGCAAATACTTGTATTCAAAAGTGAAAATTGGTGACGAAATTGAGTTAAGCTTTTACCGTGGCGGCAATCTTGAAACAGCAAAACTTACATTAGCAAGCAATAATACAGGAATAGAATAACGCATAGCGGTGAAGGGATCAAAAATGATGGGGAAAACAAAATTAGCCTGGGTCTTTGGGTCAATCTTATGTATAGCACTAATAGCAATTATTGGGTTCACTTTTTTAAAGAAGGATGTAGTTGCTAGTGTAGCTGGCGTAGAAATTGAACGTAATGAACTGCACACATCCTTAGAAAAATTATATGGCCCACAGGTTTTAGAATTATTAATTACGAATAAAATCATTGAACAAGAAGCTGAAAAAGAAATGATAACAGTCTCAGATAAAGAGTTAGATGAGGAAATGCAGCCATTAATCGATTCCTATGGAGGAGAGGAAAGCTTTACGAGTGCTATTGAAGCTAGTGGTTTGACTCGCGCTGATGTAGAAGACGATGTAAGGCAGTTTATCCAAACGAAAAAACTACTTGAACCAAGAATTGAGATTACAGATGATGAGATAAAAACATATTTTGAGGCAAACAAGGATTCACTTGCCCAGCCTGAACAGGTTCAAGCAAGTCATATCTTAGTGGAAGATGAAACAACAGCAAATGAAGTAGCCACAAAGCTTGCAGATGGGTCAGATTTTGCCGAATTAGCAAAAGAGTATTCAAAGGATACTGCCAATGCTGAGGATGGTGGAGAGCTTGGCTATTTCGGAAAAGGGCAAATGGTTGCTGAATTTGATAATGCAGTATTCTCATTGGGTATTGATGAAATTAGTGATCCTGTAAAAACAGAATTCGGATACCATATCATCAAAGTTACCGATAAAAAAGAAGCCAAAGAAGCTAATTATGAAGAAAGCAAAGACACCATTTACGAAGTCTTGTTTAATCAAAAAGTCTCAGAGGAATATACTGTGTGGCTCACTGAAAAAACAGAGGAATACAAGATTGAAAGAAATTTAACATAATGTGAAGGAAGGTCCAAACCGGAAATGCGGTTTTGGGCCTTTTCGTATGTTTCATAACGGAGAAATATATCTGAAATAATTTACTATCACCGACAACATTTCCCGGGAAACGACAGCATGTATTGGTTAGTGACAGCAAATTTAAATAGATTCAAAAATATACTAGACCATAGGAAATATGCTTTGTAATAACTACTACCTAAATATCATAAAATGCATTCAAATTATTTGGGAAACAGACTATCTTTTCGAAAACGATAAGAATCAGGTCTCAAATACGCAAAATTGCCATATAGATTACTACCACTTGAAAAAACAGGAGGAATTAAAAATGAGTCACTATTTATTAACACAATTTGAATTGTTAAAAGGTCGTTTTCTTGGCGAGTTGGAGGATGTAACGGACGAGATAGTTACCATTCAACCGGACGGTTTTAATAATACAATCCTTTGGCATGTAGGGCATCTCGTTACCATCAATGAACAATTTATGTTTGGTTATCCGAAGAAGTCTACTTTTCTACCGGAAAATTATATGGATCTCTTTGCAAAAGGAACTAGTCCTGCCAGTTGGAATGGAGACATCCCATCATTAGCAGTTATGGTAACTCAATTTACCGAACAGGTAACCAGAACTCAGCAAATCCCCATTGAACGATTTGAAGAAAGATTGAAACAACCATTTCTCGGGCTTGAAACCTTCGGTGATATAACCAACCTAGCACTCTTCCATATATCCTATCATTTAGGCCAGATCCATGCGATGAAGCTTGTTATTAAAAATAATTAAACTACCAAACCTGAGGACAATTCCCTAGGCTTTTGCTTTTTGTGATTGTATCGATTTTTATGGAAATCTATCGATTGGCGTCGCAAAGATATGACTATCCATATACCTATTTTCAGAGAGGAAAAGATAGTATGGGTCACATAAATGCTCGCAAACTATAAAGAGTATAAAAAGCACTTGACAATTCAAGGGAAAATAAAAATACCGGTGTTTTTTTAGTTCAATAGTATGATATGATAAGAGTATGTCATCAAAAGGCCTTTCATTCTTAGTACTATTAAGAATGAAAAGGGGATTTTTGATTTGAAGAAAAGAACATGGACGTATGAGGAAATAGAGTTTTTGAAAGATAATGTAGGTCGTATGAAGATCTCTACGATTGCAGGTCACCTCGATAGAACAGAAACGGCGGTTGAGTTAAAAATTAAGAGATTAGGGCTTTCAAACACGAAATCTTTCACTGGCCAGTTAACGATGCATGAATTGGCAACTCTATTAAAAATTGATCCAAAGTCTGTAAAGCTATGGATTGACAACCATGGACTAAAGTACACAAAAAAAGCAACACGAAACACACGAAAGTTTTACTTTATTAAACCCGAAGATTTTTGGGGTTGGGCAAAAAACAACAAAGACCGAATTGATTTCTCGAAGATTGAAAAAAATGCAATCGTTCCTGAACCTAGCTGGGTTGAAGGGGAACGTTCAAAGCAAAAGAGGGTCAATTACCGCTCATGGACAACTGTTGAAATTCATTCCATGATCGAGCTTGTGGCAACGGGTACACCATTTTCTGATATTGGAAAAAGGCTAAACCGTAGTCCAATTAGCATTCAACGTAAATATCAGCGCATGAGTAAAGCTATTAGATAGACAGCATAGATAGACGACCAAACTATACAAAAGGCAAAATTGTTGAAAAACGATGACGCAAAGCCACGGGCCTAAGGAGAATTCTCTATGGCGGCCGGGTTGCTATAGAATGGAAGGGTACCTTTATATGATGACGAAAAAACGGGAGAGTCTAGTAGAAAAACTAGCTTCTCCCGTTTTCTTTTTCAAGATTAATTATCTAGTGATTTTCTATCTATTTCTCTAATGCCGTTCATAATTTGTACTGTAAAACCGACACAAATGAGAATAATACTAATAAGAATAAAATATGCTGCAAACATGAACCTTCACCTCATTAGAGTATTTTTCTATTTCTACCTTCAGTATAGTGGGAACTTATATTGCAGGATGTGATTTGTATCACATAAATGCTTTTTTTTTGATGGTTTTCCTCGGCAAAATTGGAATCAATTCACGTTGTAGTTCTTTTTTAATTGTGATATATTTTTTTAGATACAATTCGTGATAACGGAAGGGAAATTTGCATGAGTTATATAGATGAAGTACAAAAACGAAGAACCTTTGCCATCATCTCACACCCGGACGCCGGGAAAACCACGATGACAGAAAAACTATTGTTTTTTGGAAATGTAATTCGAGAAACGGGTACGGTAAAAGGAAAAAAATCAGGGAAATTCGCCGCATCGGACTGGATGGAAATCGAAAAGCAACGTGGAATCTCCGTAACATCAAGTGTTATGAGTTTTCCATATGAAAACTTCTATGTCAATATTCTGGATACACCAGGGCACGAGGACTTTAGTGAGGACACCTATCGTACGCTAACTGCCGTGGATAGTGTTGTGATGATCATCGATTCCACAAAGGGTGTTGAGCCACAAACGATTAAGCTTTTCAAAGTTTGTCGCATGAGAGGAATTCCGATTTTTACATTCATTAATAAGCTTGACCGTGAAGGTAAGGATCCACTTGAACTTTTAGCTGAAATTGAAGAGGTTCTAGGCATTGAATCCTATCCAATGAACTGGCCAGTGGGTATGGGAAAACGATTTTTAGGGATTGTCGATCGTTTTAACAATCGGTTTGTTCATTTTACTGGTAATGAAGATGAAAAACTCATTCCATTACAGGAGCTTGAGGACGGCAAGCATCCAGCTATTACTGAAAGTCCGGTTTATGACAGTTCACAAGACGAGTTGCTTTTACTAGACGAAGCTGGAAACAATTTTGATGTGGAGCGTGTCGCCAAGGGTGAACTTACTCCTGTATTTTTTGGAAGTGCGCTCGCAAACTTTGGGGTGGAAACATTTTTTAATACGTTTTTACGATTTGCTTCAGAACCGAAGCCACGTAAAACAAATCTTGGTTTAGTCCCACCAGAGGACGAAACGTTCTCAGGGTATATTTTTAAAATCCAAGCCAACATGAATACGAAGCATCGTGACCGGATTGCATTCCTACGTGTCTGCTCTGGAAAGTTTGAACGCGGAATGAGCGTTAACATCACTCGTACAGGTAAATCGATCAAATTGAATCAGACTCAACAGTTTATGGCGGCAAGCCGTGAGACAGTTGATGAGGCATATCCTGGTGATATAATCGGAATCTATGACCCGAACGTGTACCAAATCGGCGATACATTAACGGCTGGTAAAGAAGATATGCATTATCAAGAGTTACCTGTGTTCCCGCCGGAAATGTATCGTAAGGTTCGCGTAAAGAACGTGATGAAGGCGAAGCAATTTAGAAAAGGAATTGAGCAGCTCGTTCAAGAAGGGGCGATTCAATTATTCAGACAAGAGTCAAATGAAGATTTCATTTTGGGTGCAGTTGGTCAACTTCAATATGATGTGTTTGAATATCGTTTAGAGGCAGAATACAATGTTTCAGTTGAATTCACCTCGATTGGAACACGCATCCCAAGATGGATTGCTAATAAGAATGTGGACACACGTCTATTCGATTCAAGAAGTTTACTTGTTCGCGACCGTAACGAGCGCTATGTTGTTTTGTTTGAAAATGATTTTACGTATCGCTATTTCCAGGATAAAAACAAAGACGTCGAACTAATTGACTTATTTGAAAGCAATGACTATAAAGGTGTTTAAAACAAGACGCTCAGAAACTATTCTGGGCGTTTACGATTATTGAAAGGATTAACTATGAACAGAAATTCGTTTCGAAAAATCTTCAATCAAGATGAACCGAATATGAAGGTTATTACAGTGCTGCTACTTGTTTTTAGCATTGTTTCTATTCTCTTGGCGATTGGAATTGGACCTGTTTCTGTTGATCCACGAACAGTTATCAAGATTCTTCTCGCAAAACTTCCATTTCTTACTATTGAAAATAACTGGACACAGGTTGAGTATAATATCGTCTGGGGCTTGCGTCTGCCTAGGGTATTATTAGGGATGATCGTTGGTGCTTCGTTGGCGATTACAGGGGTTGTTATGCAGGCATTGGTTCGTAACCATCTGGCTGATCCTTTCATTCTTGGGGTCTCATCAGGCGCGTCCGCAACGGCGACTTTAGGTATGCTGTTTGGCGCATTTTCAATTTTCGGTACTTATTCACTGTCGATCAGCGCATTCATCGGAGCTGCTGTGACGATCATATTAGTTTACATCCTCTCAAGAGTGAACGGTAGAATAAATGTCACTCATCTTTTACTATCAGGTGTCGCAATCGCCCTCATGATGGATGCTTTGACAAGATTTATTACGCTGAGTGCACCAAATGCATTAGGATTACATAATGCTACCTTTTGGATGTCAGGTAGTTTAGCGGGTGCGAAGTGGGGCTATTTAACCCTTCCATTTATTGTGGCCGTTTTTTGTATGGTCATTTTAATGAGTCAATATCGTGCCCTTAATGCCTTGCTTTTTGGAGATGAAACAGCGGGAACATTGGGCTTTAATGTGTCAAGATTGCATAGAATGCTAATCCTCGTTGCTTCCCTTTTAGCAGGTGTCACAATAGCTGTTAGTGGCTCGATCGGTTTCATTGGGTTGATGGTTCCGCATATCACAAGACTACTCGTTGGATCGGACCATAAGCGTGTTCTTCCTATAAGTGCGCTGCTAGGTGGAATTTTAGTGATTTGGACAGATGTTGCAGCACGAAAAGTAATCGCCCCTGAGGAATTACCAATCGGGATTTTAACAGCATTAGTCGGAGGACCATTTTTTATTTGGTTGTTAAAAACAAAGAAGCAATGAGGTGAAAAATTGAAACTACAGGTAGAGAATATAAACTTTTCACTGAATGAAAAACTGATTATTGAAGATATGAATCTACATGTCTCTGAAGGTGAGTTTGTAGGAATCATTGGGCCTAATGGAAGTGGAAAATCAACCTTAATAAAAAATATTTATCGTGCTCTCAAACCCGATTCGGGTGTTGCTTTTTTAGAAGGAGAAAATATTTTTAAATTGAACCCAAAAAAGGCAGCGAAAAAAATTGGGGTAGTCGGACAGGAAAATGTAGTTCCGTTTGACTTTAAGGTAGAAGAGATCGTTGCTATGGGGAGAAGCCCATACAAAGGTTTTTTTGACGGGGATAGTACAAAAGACAAAGAGATTGTTGCTGATGCCATCAAGCAAATTGGGATGACAGAAATGGAAAAACGAAATTATAGCAATCTCTCAGGTGGGGAAAAGCAACGTGTTCTGCTAGGAAGAGTACTAGCACAGCAAACTGATTTGTTGCTTTTAGATGAGCCAACAAACCACCTTGATATCCAGCATCAGCTGCAAATTTTTGATTTAATTAAAGGGTTGGGGGTTACCGTTTTATCAGCCATTCATGATTTAAATCTAGCTGCTCTTTACTGTGACCGATTATATGTTGTCAAGGATGGAAGAATGTTGATGGCAGGAACTCCTAGAGATGTGTTAACTCCTGAATCGATTTACAAGATTTACGGGGTAAGATCAGATGTGACAATTCATCCGGTTACTAAAAAGGTAGCGATCACTTATTTACCCATGAGTTTACTAGAAGGAGAAAATAAATGAAAAAACTAGTTTTGCTTGTAACTGGGATTCTTATGTTGGTATTAGCAGGATGTGGGGCTGAGAAAGAGGACACAACTTCAAAACAAACCGAGGATTCTCTTACTATTGATAATTATGGTAGGGAAGTAGAAATTACCGAAAAGCCTGCAAAGGTGTTAACTTTAGGACCGAATGCGACCGAATTGTTTATCGCATTAGGACTCTCTGATTATGTGATCGGAAATAGCTTGGACAATCATAGCCGCGGTGCTTTACCAGAATTCGCGGAGGACTATGATAATATCCCTGAGCTCACATACGGTTCTGCTACAAGGGAAGCTGTATTAACAAGTGGAGCCGATTTTATTTACGGTATCGATTGGGAATTTGGAAGTGAAGGTCTGGACCTTGATGAGCTTGAGAGCTATGGAATCAAGGTGTATATGAACAAGGCAACTTCATTGGAAGAAATCTATCAGGAAATCCTCGACCTCGGTAAAATTTTTGAGGTTGAAGATCGGGCGGAAGCATTTGTTGCCGAGCAGAAGAAACGTATTGCTGAAGTGGAGGAAAAGTTGGTCGGTCAGGAACCAGTGGATGTTTTAATATACGACAGTGGTGGAAACGGCGTCTTCACAGCGGGTGGTACGAATTTTGAAACGCTATTGATTGAGCTTGCAGGCGGACGTAATATATTTGACGATATTGCGGACAAACAATGGACCACTGTTAGCTACGAAGAGGTACTCGCTAGGCAGCCTGATGTAATCTTGATTCACGACTATGATGCACCGTCGATTGAGCAAAAAATAAATGACATCAAAAACGACCCTGCCCTTTCACAGCTTGAAAGTGTAAAAAATGAAAACTTTGTCGTCATTACACTAGAGAGCGTATTGCCAGGAAACCGAATGGCGTATGCGGTGGAAACACTTGCAGGAGGGTTCTATCCGGAGTTGTTTAAATAGCAGGGTTAAATGGTGTTTTACTTTAAGAGTTTTGCTATAGTAAAACTATGAAAATGTTGAAAGGACACGAATTTAATGCTATTGAAACTATTACTGGCGCTCATCCTTCCGGGTGTACTCGTCGTTTTCTTTACAAGGGTAACCTATAATTTTTATGTGGGATTATTACTTGCAGTTGCTCTAATCGCTGCGTCCATATATAAAGGATACGCGGATTCCATTTTTATCATCATTGCGGATATCATCTCGCTCGTAGTGGGATTCTTGTATGCGAGAAAGATGGGGGAGAGAGCGGAGAAATAAAAGCTTTCATTGGTTATGTAGGACTCTTGAACTTAGCTGTTGCTCCGGAAAGTCTTCATCGGGGTTATGAAGGACCATTTGCTCTTGGTATTGCTTCGGAAAATCCTTCATCGAGGTGATGAAGGATCATTTGCCTTTGATAACGCTCCGAAGAGTCCTTCATCAGTCTTATGAAGGACTCTTTGCCTGTGGTGTCGCAGCGAAAAGTCCTTCAATTCTCCTCCAATTTCTCAAACTCGGAAACAATCACTGATTTAATCACATCGTTCCCAATTGCCCCATTATGAAAGGTGTTTGAATCCATCCAGTAAAGCTGCCGAAAGCTAACCCCGTTATTTAGCTCAATTTCTAAAAAAGCACGTTTACCTTCGGAATTTCCAGTAAAATGTAAAATATAAGGGTCATCAAGTTCAAGCTGATACCAAGCTTTAATAAATTGTTCCTTTGATGCTTCTGAAAAAGTATGCAGACGACTTCCATCCTCAGTGCTTTCGATATGAATATTCTTTACCAATCCATCGAGTGGGTAAAGCTCCCCGGCTGTTTTTGCTTTCTTATTTTCGTCAACAACATACACATCATCACTCGCAGTTACAATGAAGGAGGCAGGGTATCCTTTTACCTCATAAATTGAAGTTCCTTTAGGCAGATAAGCAGCATCTCCGTTACCCATTACGTGATTACTGCATGCATGCTCATCCATCATGAAAGTAACCTTTCCAAGCTCTTCTCCTTTTTCAATTGAAATCAAGCTTTGTTCATCTGTAGAATCAGGAAAATGATGCTGATACTTTATATCATTAATCATCAGCACTTCAACCCATTCAATAATTTCGCCATTTGGGCAACCTTTAGTTTGACTGGATCCAAATGTGCCAGACTTGTTGTTGCACGAAACTAAAAATCCCAATACGAAAACGAGAATAAGGATTCCACACCTTTTTTTCATATAATACCTCTCAGTTAAAAGTATTTTTCCAAATTATAACATGCTTAAAACCAAAAATACTTAAATAAAAAAACGAATATCAGTTCGTATTTTTGTTTGTTTTATGACAGTTTGTGGTACAATGTTTCTATCGAGAAAAAGTCAGTGAAAATCTACATAAAACGAAATGATGGATTGGAGGATTGCATGTGAAGGATCAATTTGAATTAGTTTCGAAATATTCCCCACAGGGTGACCAACCGGGAGCAATAAAAGAACTTGTGGATGGAATCAAAGCGGGGAAAAAATATCAGACCTTGCTAGGAGCGACTGGTACAGGGAAAACTTTTACGATCTCAAATGTGATTAAAGAAGTGAATCGACCAACCTTGATTATTGCGCATAATAAAACATTGGCTGGACAGCTTTACAGTGAGTTTAAAGAATTCTTTCCAAATAACGCTGTTGAATATTTTGTCAGTTACTATGATTACTTCCAGCCGGAAGCGTATGTACCCTCCTCTGATACATATATCGAAAAAGACTCAAGCGTCAATGATGAAATTGACAAATTACGTCACTCTGCTACATCTTCGCTTTTTGAACGACGTGATGTCATCATCATTGCCAGTGTATCGTGCATTTATGGCTTGGGTTCTCCAGAGGAATATAGGGAACTCGTTGTTTCCCTCCGAACTGGAATGGAAATCGAGCGTAATGAGCTTTTACATAAACTAGTGGATGTTCAATATGAACGAAATGACATCAACTTTCATCGCGGAACCTTCCGTGTCAGAGGGGACGTAGTTGAAATTTTCCCAGCCTCACGTGATGAGCACTGTATTCGCGTCGAGTTTTTTGGTGATGAAATTGACCGAATTCGCGAAGTTGATGCTTTAACGGGTGAGATTCTTGGCGAACGTGAACATGTCGCAATTTTCCCGGCATCCCACTTCGTAACCCGTGATGAAAAAATGCAAATTGCGATTAAAAATATTGAGGCGGAGCTTGAGGAACGGTTAGCAGAGTTCCGTGAAGATGGCCAATTGCTTCAAGCACAAAGACTTGAACAACGGACAAATTATGACCTTGAAATGATGCGTGAAATGGGCTTTTGTTCAGGAATTGAAAACTACTCACGTCATCTAACATTACGACCATCAGGTTCAACACCATATACATTAATGGATTATTTTCCTGAGGATTTACTGATTGTCATCGATGAGTCCCACGTAACCTTACCGCAAATTCGAGGGATGTTTAATGGTGACCAAGCGAGAAAAAAAGTACTGGTCGATCATGGTTTCAGACTTCCTTCCGCAATGGATAACCGTCCATTGCGTTTTGAAGAATTCGAAAAGCATATTAATCAAATCATAAATGTTTCAGCGACTCCTGGACCATACGAAATTGAACATACCGATGAAATGGTTCAACAAATCATTCGTCCAACCGGACTACTTGATCCGATTATTGATGTTCGACCAATTCAAGGTCAAATTGATGATTTATTAGGAGAAATCCAAGACCGCGTGAATAAAAATGAACGTGTTCTGATTACAACCTTAACGAAAAAAATGTCTGAGGATTTAACGGACTATCTGAAGGATATTGGGATTAAGGTGAATTATTTACACTCAGAAATTAAAACTCTTGAACGGATTGAAATTATTCGCGATCTAAGAATGGGTAAATATGATGTCCTTGTTGGAATTAACTTACTCCGTGAAGGATTAGATATTCCAGAGGTTTCACTTGTTGCGATTCTTGATGCAGATAAGGAAGGGTTCCTACGCTCAGAGCGATCACTTATCCAGACGATTGGTCGGGCAGCAAGAAATGCAAATGGTAGAGTCATCATGTATGCGGATAAGATGACAAATTCAATGGAAATCGCGATTAATGAAACGAAACGCCGTCGTGAGATTCAAGAGGAATATAACAATAAGCATGGTATTACCCCACAGACGATCCAAAAAGAAATCCGTGATGTAATCCGTGCCACACAAGCAGCTGAAAGTACTGAAAACTATGAAGCAGCACCTAAGTTAACTGGATTATCGAAGAAGGAACGCGATAAAGTGATAGCTGACATGGAAAAAGAAATGAAAGAAGCAGCAAAAGCACTTAATTTCGAACGGGCAGCTGAATTACGTGATTTAATTTTGGAGTTAAAAGCGGAAGGATGACAGTACCATGGTATTAGATAAAATCGTTGTGAAAGGCGCACGGGCGAATAATTTAAAAAATATAGACATTACGATTCCAAGAGATAAATTGGTTGTGGTTACAGGTCTCTCGGGTTCAGGTAAGTCTTCCCTTGCGTTTGACACTATTTATGCGGAAGGACAACGACGCTATGTCGAGTCCCTCTCTGCATATGCACGTCAATTTTTAGGACAAATGGATAAACCAGATGTCGATTCAATCGAGGGACTTTCCCCTGCGATTTCAATCGACCAAAAAACAACAAGCCGTAACCCAAGATCAACAGTTGGAACGGTTACGGAAATTTATGATTATTTACGTTTATTATATGCGCGCGTAGGTAAACCGATTTGTCCAAATCACGGTATCGAAATTACCTCACAAACCATTGAGCAAATGGTCGACCGAATTTTAGAATATCCTGAACGTACAAAGCTTCAAGTACTTGCTCCTGTTATATCAGGACGCAAGGGAGCTCATGTAAAGGTTTTAGAGGATATTAAGAAACAGGGCTATGTAAGGATTCGCGTAGATGGGGAAATGTTAGAGCTTTCTGATGACATTGAGCTTGAAAAAAATAAAAAGCATTCAATCGAGGTTGTTGTTGACCGTATTGTCGTAAAAGAGGGTGTAACTACAAGACTAGCTGACTCACTTGAAGCAGCACTTCGTCTTGCGGGAGGAAGGGTCATCATTGATGTAATGGGGGAAGAGGAGCTTTTATTTAGTGAACTTCACTCCTGCCCAATCTGTGGCTTTTCGATTGGCGAACTTGAGCCAAGAATGTTCTCCTTCAACAGTCCATTTGGGGCTTGCCCTGATTGTGATGGATTAGGTAGTAAGCTTGAGGTCGATCCTGATCTCGTTATTCCAAATTGGGATTTGTCACTTCGAAAGCATGCGATTGCCCCGTGGGAGCCAACAAGCTCACAATATTATCCGCAGTTGCTTGAAGCGGTTTGCAACCATTTCGGTATCGATATGGATATGCCAGTAAAAGACATCCCGAAGCCTTTAATGGATAAAGTTTTATATGGAAGTGATGGTGAGGAAATCTTTTTCCATTATGAAAACGATTGGGGTCAGGTTCGTGAAAATTATATTCAATTTGAAGGCGTTCTTCGTAATGTAGAGAGACGTTACAAGGAAACAAGCTCTGATTATATTCGGGAGCAAATGGAAAAATACATGGGTGAAAAGCCATGCCCTTCCTGTAAAGGCCATCGTTTGAAAAAGGAAAGCCTTGCAGTTTTGATTTCTGGAAAACATATTTCACATATTACAGATTTTTCAATTAAAGAGTCTTTAGAGTTTTTCTCAGAAATCGAGCTTTCTGAAAAGGATATGCAGATCGCAAACCTTATTTTTAGAGAAATCAAGGAACGACTTGGTTTCCTAGACAATGTGGGACTTGATTATTTGACGCTAAGTCGTGCTGCAGGGACCTTGTCTGGTGGTGAAGCACAGCGGATTCGCCTTGCTACCCAGATTGGTTCACGGTTAACAGGTGTTCTCTATATTTTAGACGAGCCATCGATTGGTCTACACCAACGAGACAATGACCGACTGATAGATACATTAAAAGCCATGAGGGAAATTGGTAACACATTAATTGTGGTAGAGCATGATGAAGATACAATGCTTGCTGCAGATTACTTAATCGACATTGGCCCAGGGGCTGGTACCCATGGAGGAGAAATCATTTCAGCAGGAACTCCAAATGAAGTGATGGAGGATCCAAATTCCTTGACCGGTCAATACCTATCAGGTAAAAGGTTTATTCCACTTCCTGTTGAAAGAAGAGAACCGGATGGCCGTTTTATCGAAGTTGTTGGAGCGAAGGAGAATAACTTAAAGAATGTAACCGTGAAGTTTCCTCTAGGTATGTTCGTTGCCGTTACTGGAGTATCTGGTTCAGGTAAAAGTACATTAGTGAATGAGATTCTTCATAAATCGCTTGCTCAAAAGTTAAACCGTGCAAAAAGCAAGCCAGGTGAACACAAAACCATTAAGGGACTTGAGCATTTAGAAAAGGTTATTGATATCGATCAGTCTCCGATTGGTAGGACACCACGTTCGAATCCAGCGACCTACACAGGGGTGTTTGACGATATTCGCGACTTGTTTGCGAATACAAATGAAGCAAAGGTAAGAGGCTATAAAAAAGGTCGTTTTAGCTTCAATGTGAAGGGTGGCCGCTGTGAAGCTTGCCGTGGAGATGGAATTATTAAAATCGAAATGCACTTCCTTCCAGATGTTTATGTTCCATGTGAGGTTTGTCATGGAAAACGCTATAATCGAGAAACTTTAGAAGTAAAATATAAAGATAAAAACATCTCAGATATATTAGATATGACAGTTGAAGAGGCGGTTTCGTACTTCGAAAACCTCCCTAAAATCAAGCGTAAAATACAAACTCTGTTTGATGTTGGGTTAGGCTATGTCAAATTAGGACAACCAGCTACAACCTTATCCGGTGGAGAAGCGCAACGTGTGAAGCTTGCTTCAGAATTGCATCGCCGATCCAATGGAAAGACGTTTTATATTCTAGATGAACCTACAACTGGACTACATGTGGATGACATCTCAAGATTACTAAAGGTATTGCAACGACTTGTAGAAAGTGGCGATACGGTCCTTGTAATCGAGCATAATATCGATGTGATTAAAACAGCAGATTATATCGTTGACCTTGGACCAGAAGGCGGAGACAAAGGCGGTACCATCGTAGGAACAGGTACACCAGAAGAAATCTCAAAACTTGAAGCCTCCCACACCGGCCACTACCTAAAACCAGTCCTTGAACGCGACCGCCAGCGCATGAAGGAATTGATCAAAGAAAAAGAAACAGTTTAGGAACCAGGGGGACGGTTCTTGTGGTTCGTTGCATGTGAAATCTCGATTTGCTTAACTGCAGATCGGGATTTTTTTAATAAATATTTTGTAAAGAGGGGTTTGTTAATAAACTTCTCATCGGCAAATTATGGTAACCTTAGCATTATATAAATATACTGATAGGTGATATCCATGAAAGAAAGAGCTCAGAAAAAATTATTTAGCCTTTGGTCAGGGGAATTAGCGGCTGCCATTCTATTCCCAATTCTATGGTTGTTTTATATTCCTACATTTAAATGGTCTGATCAGTATTTAACTACTTTTCCGCATATATTTGCTTTCAGCGTATTAGAATTCATCTTATTCCAAGGAAGTTATTATTGGTACTTGAAGTGGAAGCGGGTTAAGGAGGGCAAGCGTTCTTCTTTGACAAACAAACAACTAGAGACTTTTCGAATCTTCAAGTTAATTAATCTTGTATTACTTGTAATTGGTTTACCCATACTTGTCTATCAAGCTACATTTTCAAAAGGTCTTTATTGGTACCTATTCTTATATGGGTTTGCTATTATTGAACATATTAATTATTATCACATTCGCCTTTCCTATATGAGTGTTGAAGAGATAAAAGAATTCATGCATCAAAAAGGCTTTCGTCGGTCAATTCTGGCAAGGGAATTGAGGAAACGATGAAATTAAATTTGTAACTTCACTATCTATCATTTGAACAGGGATATTACTTTTAAAGCAATTTGCTTTGGCCTTACGTCAAGGAATGTAAGGTCTTCTAGACTAATCCAAACTGGAGTATATGAGCCTCTGTTTCGATTATTTACAGAGAACTCATCTCCCATTCCTGTTCCAAATTTGCCATCGATAATTTCTGATAGGAAAAAATATTGTTTTCCACTATATTCGACGGTTCCAATGCATTCATGTAGCTTTACTTTCACCCCTAGTTCTTCATATGTGCATTCTTCAGGGGATTCTCCTATCTCTATCCCACCACCAGGAAATACATAATAAACAAAAGTCATCCTTGAACCTCTTGATAAGACAAATCTTATTGTCTTCTATCAATACAACTGAACCTCTGTCTCTCATTAGAATCCCCCATTACCATTCAACTTCCAAAGTACCAGCTTAAACAGATTTTTTAAAAAAACACCCGGACCACAAGAACCGTCCCTGTGGTCCCTCCCAAGAAATTAGACAACGTTTTTTCTAGTTAATTATGATACTATATAGTTGGTAAGATTCTCCATCTCCCTCTTCTGCTAATTCTATTCTGTTTTCAGTGCCCCCGCCCTTTATTGTTTTTGATTCCAAAAAAATATAAAAATCTGAATAAGAGGTGATGTTTATGCCCTAGGATTGCTAGGAAAAAAAGTGGAACAAATGTCTATCACGTCATTATAAGAGGGATTAATCGTCAAACAATTTTTGAGGAAGAAGAGGATTCATTAAAATTTTTAGAGACCCTTAAAAGGTTAAAAGATAGATGTGGTTTTGAAATTTATGCGTACTGTTTAATGGGAAATCATGTCCATCTAGTTATAAAGGAAGGGGATGAGGAGATTGGAAGTATTATGAGGCGTTTTGGTGCAAGTTTTGTATATTGGTACAACCTAAAATATGAACGAAACGGACATTTGTTTCAAGACAGATTTAAAAGTGAGGTGGTCGAGGACCTATCGTACTTATTAAATGTAATTAGATATGTCCACCAAAATCCTTTAAAAGCAGGAATTGTTGGAGATATTTCAAGTTACTTATGGAGTAGCTATGGTGAATATATAGGGAAGTCTAGAATGATAGATAAGGACTTTATTTTAGGATTGTTTCATACAAATAATAATATAGCGCTAACCCATTTTAAACAGTTTCACATGCAAGAGTCCCAAGAAAATTACCTAGATATCAATGACAAAAAGAAACTTACAGATGAAAAAGCAATTCAAATCATCAAAAATATCTGCGAGGTAGACCACTGCTTAGACCTTCAAAAAATAACAAACCCCAACACACGAGACGAACATATCAAAAGTCTAAAATTAAATGGACTCTCATCCAGACAAATAGCTAGACTTACCGGAATTAGCCGTAAAGTGATTTTGAAAGTATAGGCGGCCAAAGGGTGCCAAGGGGACGGTTCTCTTGGTTCAGATTCCTGGAATTTTTAAAAATCTTCTGTAGGAACCACCGGAACCGTCCCCGTGGTTCCTAAAAGGAGCTCAAAAATGAAAATCACGATTCGAATAATTGAAATTCTGTTGGGAACCATTTTTTTAGGAGCTGGATTAAATGGGTATGTTGTGTTATTTGGATTTGAGCCTTTTGCTCCAACAAGTCCAGCTGCAATGGAGTTTTTGGGAGATGGCTATTTATTGGCCATGGAAAAGGGCGTTGAAATCATTGCAGGATTCCTATTGATCATTCGTAGGTATGTACCATTGGCTTTAGTTGTTTTAGCTGGATTAATCGTCAATATTTTAGCATTTCATATTTTTGTAGATTCTGAACTATTGCCATTAGCTATTTTAATTACAATATTCGAAGGGATTCTAGCTTGGCACTATCGTGAAAACTTTAAAGGACTGCTAGAAAGAAAGTCTAGAAAATGAGAAACAATTTGGGGACCACGGGGACGGTTCTCTCGGTCCCTAACTTACATAATCTTCGCAAAAATAAAAACAAAGGGAACCAACAGAACCGTCCCTCTGGTTCCATCTAAGACTCCAGACTTATTTTTATAAAATGTTGAAACCATTATTGTGTAGGTTCCGTATATAGAGGTATGAAGGGGAGATGTAGAGTGAATACGGATAAATTAATTGCAGCGTTATGTTACTTTAGTATTTTCTTTGCAGGGTTTATTTTACCAATTGTAGTTTATATTCTAGTACAAAATCCAGCAGTTAAGAAGCATGCCTTGCATGCGTTAATCTCACATATTATTCCTGCAGCAACTGTCGTTTTTATCATCATTCCGTTTTTCTTTATATGGTCGGTGGAGATATTTGCAGCAGCCATGGTGCTTGTATTTATCCTGTTAGCCATTATTAACATTGGAATTGTGATTTACAATATTGTAAAAGGAATTCAAGTATTAGCTCACGATGAAATTTAAAGGAGGAATTTACTCATGAAAGAAGAACAAAAACGAATTTTAAAGCTAGTTGAAGAAGGAAAACTTACAGCAGAGGAAGCCATCATTCTGATTGAAAAACTACATTCGGGAGAACAGTCAGGGGACCCTGCCCAAGAAATCAAGACTGAGCTCACGACTCAAGTTCAGTACGAGCAATCGCAACAGCAATACCGGAACACGTATGAAAATAAAGGTTCTGCAAAACACAAATTTATGGACTTTATCGACACTGCTCTGAAAAAAATTAAGGACCTTGATCTCGACTTTAATTTTGGTAACGCAGTTGAAGTGAAACATATATTTCAACACAAGGACGTATATATTACCAAGCTTGACCTTGACGTTTCAAACGGAAGTATCACCATTATTCCATGGGAAGAGCGGGATGTTCGCGTTGAATGTGAAGCAAAAGTATACAATATTGAAAACCAGGAACGAGCGCGAAAAGCATTCTTAGAGGATGTCCTATTCTCAATTGAAAATGGTGCGCTTCGACTATCGATTCAGAAAAAGCAAATGAAGGTTCATGCGAAAATCTATGTTCCGCAGGAAAACTACGAAAGCATTAAGGCGCGCATGTTTAACGGACCTATACTTGGGGATAATTTACGAGTAAAGGAATTCCGTGCAAAAACAGCAAATGGTGCCATTACCATTTCAAACTTCGACACAGATTCAGTAGAAGTAGAAACGGCAAATGGCCACATCAAAGCAAATCAAATCACGAGCAAGGATTTTGAAGCAGAAACAATTAACGGAACAGTAACAGCTACGGGTCTTTTTGAAAAAGTAGATCTCCAAAGCTTTAACGGAAATATTACATGTGACCTTCAAGGAGATGTCTGCCACACTGCATTTGTAAAAACCACAACTGGCGGAATTGATATGTTTGTTGCCAATGACTACCAAGTTGATGGGGAATTAAAATCCAATCTAGGCAATTTTAAGTCTGAGCTTCCAATGATGTCGATCATTGAGGAGAAAAACGAGGTTGTTCAGAAGTCACTTCGCTTTAAGGCAAATGAAGAAAAAGCGCAAAAGCTTCATCTGTTTGCTGAAACGAAAACAGGATCCATTACGATAAAACCACTTTGAGGTGTTGTATATGAAAAAGAAATTATACCGTTCTACCCGAAATAGAATGCTCGGAGGCGTGCTCGGAGGCCTTGCGGATTACACTGGAATCGATGCATCCCTTTTGCGAATTCTTGCGGTAATTGGGTTTATTTTAGGGGTTGGTTCTCTAGGTCTTATTTATCTGGTTTGGTTATTTATTGTGCCGAATGAAGGAGATGTCCATAGATAATGAGATGGCTTGCTAGCATAATTGTCAATAGCATCGTACTCATGGTTGTCGCAGGCTATGTGGACACCTTTCATTTAGAAGGTGTTGGCGCAGCGGTCATTGCAAGTATCATCCTGTCGATTTTAAATGTAATCGTCAAACCCATTCTCATTCTCTTAACCTTACCTGTAACAGTTCTATCATTAGGTTTATTTTTATTCGTCATCAATGCCATTACCTTAATGCTAACACAATCCCTAATGGGCGATACCTTCATCATCGAAGGCTTCGGCACAGCATTACTGGCAGCAGTCATTATATCCATTCTAAACCTACTGATTCAAAAAGTAATCGTCGAGCCACTTCAGGAGAAGAAGAAAAAATAATGTTAAAAAAACAGCGTTGTCCAGAAGGATTACGCTGTTTTTTATCGAAAAAATATAGTCAAAATAGATAAAGGAGTATATAAATGTTTCCGATACTAGAAACCGAACGACTTAGATTAAGAGAAATTGTACATAGTGATGCTCAAGGGATTTTTGACTGTTTTTCAAATCATGATGTAACACGATACTACGGGCAGGATCCTATTACCGAATTAAAACAGGCAGAGCAGTTTGTTAAATTCTTTGCAAAAAACTATAAAGAAAAGCGTGGAATTAGATGGGCGATTGAATTAAAAAATACAGAGGGGTTCATTGGCACAATTGGATTTAATGCCTGGTCTCCTAAGCATAAGCGCGCGGAGATAGGGTATGAACTTCACCCTCAATTCTGGAGAAAAGGCTATATTACCGAGGCTGCTTCAAAAGTGATCTCATATGGATTTAACGAACTTGGTTTAACCCGTATTGGTGCGGTTGTTTTTCTTGAGAACAAAGCATCAAATGATTTATTGGCAAAGCTTGGCTTTGAAAAGGAAGGTATGTTACGAGGCTATATGTACCAGAATGGTGTTGCGCATGATACAATTGTTTACTCATTGTTAATATGAAGTTACTCAAAGACAATTCTCCAAAGTTTTTATACAAACTGTCTCTGAGCCCGCCTCTCGGAGACAAATCCAACTAGTTTTTCAATCAATCTG
>NZ_JBALOQ010000017.1:0-25085 GCF_036962705.1 Bacillus sp. JJ1562 | reverse complement strand
TCAATCAATCTGTCTCTGATCCCCCCTCTTAATAACAAATCATCCAGTGTATTAACCAAAGTGTCTTTGATAACTACATCGGACACAATCTAGCAAAGCAAATAACCGAATTTGTCCTCGATTCCACTCAATCCCCACACCAAAAACCAACTCCCCGCCAAACTTCGCCAATTTTAATCAGAAAAGTTTTGGCGTTACACAGAAAAATGCTAAAATGGAGAATGAGTTTAACTTTATCTAGTTGGGGATTGAACCCAAACTAAATAAAGTTAAAGCCTCCGGCGGATGCCGCAGATTTTCAAAGGTAACTTTTCGAGCGGGCTCGAAATAATCTTGGCGCAAATACGCCAAGGCGCATTAGATTTAATTGGTGTATTACAAGCCCGAACCACAAGTAAAACTCGGGTCTTTTAAAACATGCAGAAATCATATCAAACATAAATCTACACGAATTACAATCAAGGAGGTACGGATGTGCCAAAAGTTAGCACAAAGGATTTAATAGAGAAATTTAAATTAGAGTTGATTAGCGGGGAGGAGGGAATCAATCGTCCCATCACCACAAGTGATATTTCAAGACCAGGTATCGAACTTGCTGGATTTTTTGATTACTATCCAGCAGAGCGGATTCAGCTTTTAGGAAAAACAGAATTGACCTTTTTTGAGAAATTGTCACATGATGAAAAAATTTACCGTATGGAGAAGCTTTGTACTGATATTACGCCTGCGATTATTATTTCGCGTGATATGGAAGTGCCTCCGGAGTTAATTGAGGCTTCCGAACGTGAATCCGTTCCGGTCATTAAGTCGAATAAGAAAACGACAAGACTATCAAGTAGGATTACGAACTTCTTAGAAAGCAAGCTTGCACCAACAACTGCAGTTCATGGTGTTCTTGTGGACATATACGGTGTCGGGGTTCTAATCATCGGTAAAAGTGGTGTTGGTAAAAGTGAAACTGCGCTGGAGCTTGTAAAACGTGGTCACCGTCTTGTTGCAGATGACTGTGTGGAAATCCGACAGGAGGATGATGACACACTTATTGGAAGTGCGCCAGAGCTGATCGAGCATCTCCTTGAAATCCGCGGTCTTGGTATCATCAACGTAATGACCCTATTTGGTGCAGGAGCAATCCGCAATTTCAAACGAATTACTTTAGTCATAAATCTTGAACTTTGGGATCAAACGAAACAATATGATCGACTCGGGCTTGATGAAGAAAAAATGAAAATCATTGATACAGATTTAACGAAATATACTATTCCTGTTCGACCAGGACGAAACCTAGCCGTTATCATTGAAGTGGCAGCAATGAATTATCGTCTAAAACGAATGGGCTTAAACGCAGCAGAGGATTTTACAAATCGTCTCTCAAGCGCAATTGAATATGGGGAACACGACGACATATAAAAAAATAAAAAAGGGAGTTGAGAAAATGGATCGAAGCATACAACCATTAGACCCAACATTTTTAGAACTGGGCGCACTACGGATTCAATGGTATGGACTTATAATCGGGCTAGGAACCATGCTTGCCCTTTATCTTGCCATCAAGGAATCAGAACGAAGAGGCATGCATAAGGATACTTTTATGGACCTCATGCTGTTTGCGGTACCGATTGCCATTATCTTCGCAAGGATTTACTACGTTATTTTTAAATGGGACTATTATTCACAAAATCCTTCCAAAATCATTGCAATTTGGGAGGGGGGAATTGCAATTCATGGTGCCCTAATCGGTTCGGTTTTGACAGCGGTTGTGTTTGCAAGAGTAAAAGGATTATCCTTCTGGAAAATTGCCGACATTGCGGCGCCAAGTATTATTTTAGGCCAAGCGATTGGTCGTTGGGGAAATTTTATGAACCAAGAAGCACATGGCGGCTCGATTGCGGAAGAACATATCCAAACCTTCTATAATGTGCTACCAGACTTTATTATGGACCAAATGTTTATAAAAGGCGTGTACTATCATCCAACTTTTTTATATGAGTCCATTTGGAGTTTAGTTGGTTTTGTTATATTACTTATGCTTCGAAAAGTGAATCTCAGACGCGGGGAAATGTTCCTCACCTATGTCATCTGGTATTCAATTGGTCGCTTCTTCATCGAAGGGCTACGTACCGATAGCTTAATGCTTGGAGATATACGAGTGGCACAGTTAATTTCAGTTGTGTCGATTGTTGGAGCATTGATCGTACTCGTGTATCGAAGAAAAAAAGGATATTCGAACGAGCGATATTTAGAGAAATAACTCACTAATAGGGAGAGGGAAAACTTGCTAGAAATGATCAAGAGAGGCTTCATAGTAGGATTAAAGACAACTTGGACATTAGGGAAAGTAATTTTTCCTGTTACCCTGCTTGTTACATTACTTCAGCATACACCAGTACTAGATTGGGTGATTCAGTGGATTGCACCAATCATGGGCTGGTTTGGTCTATCAGGTGATGCAGCAATTCCGCTTGTATTAGGGAACTTTTTGAACCTTTATGCTGGAATTGGTGCGATTTTAACACTGGATTTGACCGTAAAAGAAGTGTTTATTTTGGCGGTCATGCTATCATTCTCACATAATATGATTATTGAGTCTACCGTGGCTGCAAAGGTAGGAATGAAAATTTGGATCATTGTAGTAGTGAGACTTGGACTTGCGTTTATCTCTGCCTTTGTTATCAATCTAGTATGGAATGGAGGTAGTGAACTAGCAAAATATGGACTTGTGTCAGGTACAGAAGAACAAATTTCAGGCTGGGGTAGTATCCTTTTAAATGGTATTGAAAAAGCATCATTTGGGATTCTGCAATTAGCTATCATTGTCATTCCCCTTATGGTTGTGATTCAAATATTAAAAGAATTAAAATGGTTGGATGTGTTTTCAAGATGGATGACACCAGTCACAAGGGTACTTGGTATGAAGGAAAATACATCAACAACCCTGGCATCAGGTATTTTGTTCGGCTTAGCGTTAGGAGCAGGTGTAATGATTCAGGCGGTAAAAGAGGATAATGTAAGTAAGAAGGATGTTACGTTAGCGTTAATTTTCTTAGTTTCCTGTCACGCAGTTGTGGAGGATACGCTAATCTTCATCCCATTAGGAATCCCGGTATTACCTCTTTTGTTAATACGCATCCTAACAGCAACCATTTTAACGATGGCAATTGCATTTATCTGGAAACGAGTCGAGCAAAATAATAGAAAGGAACCTATTTATGGCAATTAATACACTTTTATTCGATTTAGATGGAACTTTAATTGATACGAACGAACTGATCTTGCAATCTTTTTTACACACCTTTGAAACATACTTCCCGGATCGTCGCTTCACCCGAGAAGAGATACTGCCGTTTAATGGTCCAACCTTACATGAATCTTTTTCTTCTGTAGATCCGGACCGCGCTGAAGAAATGATTGCAGAATATCGCAGATTCAATCATGAAAAGCATGATGAATTAGTAACTGAATTTCCTGGAGTGTTCGATACTATCAAAACACTTAAGGAAAAAGGCTATAAAATTGGGGTTGTCACAACTAAGATCAGAAAAATAGTTAACATGGGTTTAAAACTAACAGAGCTTGATCAATTCTTTGATGTTGTGGTGACATTGGATGATGTTAAAAATCCAAAGCCAGACCCAGAACCAGTATTGTTGGCATTAAAGCTGTTAGGTTCGGCCCCTGAAGAAGCAATCATGATTGGTGACAATTATCAGGACATTGTAGCTGGGCAAAATGCAGGCACACAGACTGCAGGAGTCGCATGGTCTCATAAAGGAAAAGACTTCTTATTGGAATACAAACCCGATTTTATGCTTGAGAATATGAGTGACTTATTGGATTTAGTTTAAGTTTAATCAGTTGGGTTTGAATCCCAACTGAATAAACTTATAGCCTCCGGCGGATGCCACGATTTTTCAGATGAAATTTTTCGAGCTTGCTCGAAAAAAATCGGGCGCAAATACGCCAAGGCGCATTTGATAGTAAAAGGATGAAAAAATAGTGAAACGACGAACCACACGATATTATGTTTCGGGTCCAAATTCGCTTTGGCAAATCTATAAAACCGTTTCTTTTTGGAAGGTTGTAAAAAACTTTATCGTCATTCAGTTGGCGCGCTATACACCGTATTTAGGAATGAAAAATTGGTTATATCGCACCTTCTTAAAGATGAAGGTTGGGGAAAAAACAGCATTTGCACTCATGGTGGTGCCAGACATCATGTTCCCAGAAAAAATCAGTGTCGGGAGCAACACAGTGATTGGCTTTAATACCACAATCTTAGCTCATGAATACTTGATTAAGGAATATAGACTTGGTGAAGTTAAAATTGGCAGCGAGGTTATGATCGGTGCCAATTCAACGATTTTACCAGGCGTGGAAATCGGGGATGGGGCAATTGTATCAGCTGGTACAATGGTCCACAGGGACGTCCCAGCCGGCAGCTTTGTCGGTGGGAACCCGATGCAAGTGATTTATACGAAAGAACAAAGAGAACAGCGTGAATTTCAAGAGGAGGAATCTGGTAAGTAAAAATAACCTGATACCAAAAATCCCATCAAAGTACAAGTTTGATGGGATTTTTTATATTGATATCAAATAGAAGGAACCGAGGTGGTTCCTTTCGCAATTAGTGATTATTTGGGTTTTTTAGTTGAGATTTACTTCCACGATTGGAGTTATATTTCTTTCCTTTATTATTATCCCCACTAGTGATCTCTTGTCCAAATTCTGTTTCTAAATTTCCACCTTTTTTAGGTGAGCTTTGATTTTGACTACCTTTATTTATACGCTTTGTCATTATTTACTCCTCCATTACATCTCAAATGCATTGCCAATGATCATTATTTGGTGCAGTTACTTTCTTTTTTGACTTTTTAATTTGTTCATTTCAAGTTCCGCAGCATATTCTTCTTGTGTTTTTCCTTGCTTAAAGCTTTCAGACTGGATTTTTCTGAACTTATTATCATTTAAATTAGGCATTTTAGTACCCCCTTTTGAATCTCAATATTTTACTCCATGTTATGAGTATTCCTTGTATCGTTCAAAGCCAATACTCCTTTTCGCACATTCCATCTTTTTCCTCGCTTCTTCCTCTCTTGCTTACAAAATTTCAGGTTATTTATCCACATTATTCATACAATTCACAACACTAATAAGTTATTATCAAAAATATCCACCGAAACATAATTTTATCCACAACCCAGATTATCCCCACACCACTGAACTGAATCAACTAAATTCTGACTTTTCCGTTGACGTAAGAAAGGGATAGGTGTAATATATACTTTATCTTGGTAGTATATTAGCGAACTAAAGTAAAGTGAATTATTGAGAAAAATATGAGAAAATTAAGATAAACAAACTTCGGTGGTGACGAAAATCGTGTTTATGTTTGAGAAACCGTTAGGGATGAGAGATACTTTGCCAGCTTTATATGAAGCGAAAAAGAAAATTCGCGATGCGATGTCTTCTCAAATTGAAAGCTGGGGTTATCAATTTATTGAAACTCCAACGCTTGAATACTATGAAACAATCGGTGAGGCATCGGCGATCCTTGACCGGCAACTATTTAAATTATTGGATTCACAGGGACATACACTTGTCCTTAGACCTGATATGACAGCTCCTATCGCTCGAGTCGCAGCGTCTCGTTTATATAAAGGAGAATACCCATTGCGTATCGCATACTCGGCGAATGTGTTCCGCGCTCAGCAGCATGAGGGTGGTAGACCTGCCGAATTCGAGCAAATTGGGATTGAGTTTGTTGGCGATGCAACAACTAGTGCAGATGCAGAGGTTATTTCCCTTATGATTGCTGCACTTAAGCAAGCGGGGCTTACTAATTTTACCGTACCTATTGGCCATATTGGCTATGTAAAATCATTGTTCAAGGAGATTGTCGGAAATGAAGCAAGAGCCGATGTTCTCAAACGCTATTTATATGAAAAAAATTACGTTGGCTATAGAGAGCATGTGAAAAGCTTGCCGCTCTCTTCAATTGATAAACAGCGATTGCTATCCCTTTTACAACTTCGAGGAAATGAATCCAAAATCGCCAAAGCAAAAGAATTAGTCGAATGTGAAGAAGGAAAAAAGGCAGCCGAAGAACTTGAAATGCTATGGAAGAAATTAGAGGCATTCGGCGTAACTGAGCATATTAAAATTGACTTCAATCTTGTTAGCCATATGAGCTATTACACAGGAATCCTTTTCGAAATTTATGCGGAGAATGTTGGCTTTTTAGTTGGAAATGGTGGTCGCTATGATCATTTATTCGAAAAATTTGATCGTCCTGCACCAGCTACAGGCTTTGGAATTCGGATTGACCGACTTCTTGAAGCACTTGATTTACCTCAGGATGAACCCGAGATTCATTGTGTGATATTTAGCGCAGAACAACGTGAAGAAGCAATCCGTTTTGCAATGAAAAAAAGAGAACAGGGTGAGCGTGTCATCCTTCAAGATATCGCTGGAATCAAGGATGTGGATGCGTGCACGAACGCATTTGCAAAAAACACCTTTTTCTTAGGAACTACAAGGAAGGAGGAGGCTGAAAATGACTAACAAACTAACTATAGCGATGCCGAAGGGAAGAATTTTTGAAGAAGCAGCACAGCTTTTACAAAAAGCAGGCTACAAGCTTCCTCCTGAATTTGAGGATTCCAGAAAACTAATTATCGACGTTCCTGATGAGCCTTTTCGATTCATGCTTGCGAAGCCAATGGACGTGACCACTTATGTGGAGTATGGCGTAGCAGACCTTGGAATTGCCGGAAAGGACGTAATGCTTGAGGAAGAGCGCGACGTATATGAAGTGCTTGATTTGCAAATTAGCAAATGCTATCTCGCAGTTGCAGGACTTCCAAACGTTAAAATTAAAGGTGTTGCACCTAAAATTGCAACGAAATATCCAAACGTCGCTTCCAGTTATTTCCGCGAAAATGGGGAGCAGGTGGAAATAATTAAATTGAACGGCTCCATTGAGCTTGCGCCATTAATTGGATTGGCGGACCGAATTGTGGATATCGTATCAACAGGACGTACATTAAAAGAAAACGGGTTAGTTGAACTTGAGCATATTGCAGATATCACCTCACGTCTTATTGTGAATCCAGTGAGCTATCGCTTAAAGGATCAGCAAATCGACGATATCGTTGAACGACTATCAAAAGTAGTATCCCAGTAGAAAGGACCGACACAGCATGCGAATTGAACGTGTAACTAATACTGTTTCATTGAAGCGGACAATTGATAGCGGAACTGAAGAGCAGAGAAAAGCAGTCTTAGAAATACTCGCTAAAGTGCAAAAAGAAGGGGATAATGCACTTCGTTACTTTACCGAAAAATTTGATGGTGTTTTACTTGATGAGTTAAAAGTCACTGAAACAGACATACAAGATGCCTATCAAAAATTAGACGAGAGTCTTGTGCCGATCATTAAAGAAGCAGCTGAAAATATCAGGGATTATCATAGCCGACAGGTTAGGCAATCATGGATGACAATGAAGGATAATGGCACCATTCTTGGTCAAAAAATTACTCCACTTGATGCAGTTGGCGTTTATGTTCCTGGTGGGAAAGCGGCCTATCCATCATCCGTCCTAATGAATGTCATTCCAGCACAGGTTGCAGGTGTTGAGCGAATCGTAATGGTGTCACCACCTAGTAAGGACGGTACTATTCCTGCAGGTGTATTGGTCGCAGCTGATATCCTTGGAGTGGAGGAAATCTATAAGGTTGGCGGAGCGCAAGCAATTGGAGCATTGGCGTTCGGTACGAAAACCATCAAGCCTGTTGATAAAATTGTTGGTCCTGGAAATATTTTTGTTGCACTTGCAAAGCGCGAAGTCTATGGAAATGTGGATATCGATATGATTGCAGGTCCTAGTGAAATTGTGGTGCTTGCAGATGAAACAGCTCTACCAAACGAAGTAGCAGCGGATTTGTTATCTCAAGCCGAGCACGATGAGCGGGCATCAAGTATTCTTGTAACAACTTCAATGGAGCTTGCGGAAGCAGTTTCGCATGAAGTTGAAAAACAAATAGCGCTTCTACCCCGTGAGGCTATTGCTAGAGCTTCAATAAATGACTTTGGTGCCATTTATGTCACCAATGATTTAGATGAAGCCATCAAGGTTGTAAATGAGCTTGCACCTGAGCATCTTGAGATTGTAACGAAGGAGCCAATGGAACAGGTAGGAAAAATCAAGCACGCAGGTGCAATTTTTATCGGCCGATATAGCTCTGAGCCTGTTGGTGATTACTTTGCTGGTCCAAACCACGTCCTTCCGACAAATGGAACAGCTCGTTTTTCAAGTCCGCTAAGTGTGGATGACTTTACGAAAAAATCAAGCATCATCTCATACAGCAAACAAGGAATCGAAGAAAATGGTCCGAAAATTGCAGCTTTCGCTAGACTCGAAGGTTTAGAAGCACACGCAAGAGCAGTTGAGGAACGATTAAAATAATTCACAAAATTGAAGATTTAACTGTGGATTCTGTGGGTAAGATTCTGCAGAAACGAGTAACACCAAGCATTTATTAGAAATTATAAAATTGTGGATAACGGTAGGTGTAATCATGACAAGACAAGCAAAAGTTGAACGAAAAACAAATGAAACAGATATAAAACTAGATTTTTTAGTTGATGGGGAAGGAATTTCAAATCTTGATACAGGTGTCCCATTCATGTCCCACATGCTCGACCTTTTTACAAAACATGGACATTTTAACCTGACAGTCGAGGCAAAAGGTGATACTGAAATTGATGATCACCACACAACAGAGGACATCGGAATTTGTTTAGGACTGGCATTACGTGAAGCACTGGGAGATAAAAAAGGAATCAAGCGCTACGGAAATGCTTTTGTTCCCATGGATGAAGCACTCGCACAGGTTGTCATTGACCTTGGAAATCGACCACATTTTGAATTAAAAGCGGATTTTCCAAGTTCCCGTGTTGGTACATTCGATACGGAACTTGTGCATGAATTTCTATGGAAGTTTGCATTAGAAGCAAGAATTAATCTCCATGTAATTGTTCATTACGGTCACAACACACATCACATCATCGAGGCGATTTTTAAAGCATTAGGTCGTGCATTAGATGAGGCAACTTTGGTCGATCCACGAGTTAAGGGGGTCCCATCAACGAAAGGGATGTTGTAGATGATCGGCATAATCGATTATGGCATGGGGAATTTATACAGCGTTTCAAAGGCGCTTGAGCGAATGAACTATGAATACTTTATATCAAGCACACCGGACGAACTCGCCAAAGCGGACGGCTTGATTTTACCAGGTGTTGGCTCCTTTAAGGACGCGATGGGAATTTTACATGAAAAAGAGTTAGTCAGTTTTATAAATGAATCCGTTTCAAATGGAACACCACTCCTTGGAATTTGTCTTGGAATGCAGCTTTTGTTTGAAGAAAGTGAAGAAAATGGACTCACCCAGGGTCTTGGCTTTTTAAAAGGAAGAATCACGAAAATCCCTAGTGTAACAAAAAGTGGAGAAACCTACAAGGTGCCACATATGGGGTGGAATGACCTTGATCTTAAAAATCCATCTCCTCTCCTTGAGAACATCAAGGGTGGACATGTCTATTTCGTTCACTCCTATTTTGCGACAACAGATAATGAAAATGTAATCGCAAGCAGTACCTATGATGTAGAGGTTCCAGCTGTTGTCGGAAAAGGAAATGTGTTTGGAACCCAGTTTCATCCGGAAAAAAGCAGTGACTTAGGGTTGAAAATTCTCCAAAACTACGCTGCAATCGTGGAAAAGAAGGTGACAAAATGAGTACTTTTACAATTTACCCTGCAATCGATATGCGTGGTGGCAAATGCGTTCGCTTGCTTCAAGGGGATTATAATAAAGAAACCGTGTATGGTGATTCACCATTTGATATGGCAAAAGCGTTTGCCGATGCGGGCGCAGAATGGATTCATATGGTGGATTTAGATGGGGCAAAAGCAGGCAAACGCGTAAATGATCAATATGTGCTTGAGGTTGCGCGGAAGCTCGCCGCAAAAGTTCAAATCGGAGGTGGCATCAGAACCGAAGAGGATGTTGCCTATTATATTGAAAATGGCGTTGACCGAGTGATTTTAGGAAGTGCTGCCATCTCTAATCCTGAATTCGTAAAGGATATGTTAAAAAAATACAAAGAAAAAATCGCAATCGGCATTGATGCTAAAGATGGATATGTGGCAACAGAAGGATGGTTAAACACTTCTTCTGTTAAAGTGACTGATCTGGGTGTCGAGCTTGCAAATGCAGGTGCGGAAGTGTTTATTTTTACAGATATCGCAACAGATGGCATGCTGAGTGGTCCAAACATCGATGCGGTTGCGACACTTGCAGCTGCCACTGGTAAAAAAGTAATTGCTTCAGGTGGGGTCAGCTCAATCGATGACTTAAAAGCACTCAGCAAGCTAGTGAATCAGGGTGTTTCTGGCGCAATTGTTGGAAAAGCAATTTATACCAATCAATTTACCGTCCAAGAGGCGTTGGAAGAGGTGAAGGGTTGATGATTACAAAACGAATTATTCCATGTTTGGACGTAAAGGACGGCCGTGTTGTAAAAGGAATTCAGTTTGTGGGGCTTCGTGATGCAGGTGACCCTGTTGAACTTGCAAAGTTTTACGATTCTGAAGGAGCAGATGAATTGGTTTTCCTAGACATTTCCGCTTCTCATGAAGGCCGTAAAACGATGGTTGAGGTTGTCAAAAAAGTCGCGGCGGAGCTTGCGATTCCTTTTACAGTTGGAGGTGGAATCAACTCCTTAGAGGATATGAAAAAAATCCTTCGTGCTGGCGCTGACAAGGTTTCACTTAATACTGCAGCTGTTACAAATTCCAATCTAATCAAAGAAGGGGCAGACTTCTTTGGCTCTCAATGCATCGTCGTTGCGATTGATGCAAAATATGATGAGGAAATGGGCAGCTGGCAAGTATACACACATGGTGGCCGAAATGCAACCGATTGGGAGGTTGTCGCTTGGGCACAGGAAGTAGTTGAACTTGGTGCTGGTGAAATTTTATTAACGAGCATGGACGATGATGGCAGCAAGGATGGCTTCAATCTTGAATTAACAAGACGAGTAAGCGAAGCTGTTTCTGTTCCTGTTATCGCATCAGGTGGTGCTGGTAATGCACAGCATTTTGTGGAAGCCTTCACTGAGGGTAAGGCAGATGCAGCGCTTGCTGCAAGTATTTTTCACTACAAAGAAACTACTGTTAAAGAGGTTAAAAACGTTTTAAAAGAGAAAGGGGTCAATGTCCGATGAACACACAAGACATTAAATTTGATGAAAAGGGACTTGCTCCAGCTATTGTTCAGGATGCCATTAGCAAAGAGGTTTTAACACTTGCTTATATGAATGAAGCATCTCTACAAAAATCTATTGAAACACGTGAAACTTGGTTTTATAGCCGATCTCGAAAATCACTTTGGCATAAGGGAGAAACCTCAGGAAATACACAAAAAATCGTGGATATGAAATATGACTGTGACAAGGATGCGATACTTGTCTTAGTTGAGCCATCAGGGCCTGCATGCCACACTGGCACATATACATGCTTTAGTGAATCTCTGCTTGGAGAAGCAAAAGAAGTAAATTCTGACCGCTTTGCCATCCTCAATGAACTTGAAAAAGTAATCGCAGAGCGTGAAACAGAGATGCCAGAGGGGGCTTATACGACATACCTATTCGATAAAGGGGTAGATAAGATCCTGAAAAAAGTAGGAGAGGAAGCTTCAGAAGTTATTATTGCTGCTAAAAATCGCGATCACGAAGAACTGAAATGGGAAGCGGCAGACCTAATTTATCACTTGCTCGTCTTACTTCGTGAACAAAAGCTTCCACTTGATGAAGTATTGTCTGTTTTGCAAAAAAGAAGATGATGAAATTAAGGGTACTTATCCACAATGAGTACCCTTTTACTTTGCCTTATTTTACTACGATGTGAATCGTTTATCCACGATATCCACATTATCCACAGTTTGACTATCATATTTGTGTATATGTCATCTTGGTTCAGTAATATCGTCAGATTATTCACATAAGGAAATGAGTTGTCCACATTATTCACGTTGTCCACAAAATACCATTCATAAGTTTTTCACTTTTAGCCAAGCACCCCTATGTGCCATCTGCTTTTATGTGTTATACTACTTTGGGAAATAATTTTATTCAGTAGGGATTTAAACCCCTGCATCGCATTTTAAAGTGGAGGACCCCCGATGGAAAAACATAACGTAAAAGAAAGAAAGCACGCATCAAAGATTATTCCGTTTATCCAGACGGGAGAATATTATTTTAAAAAAGGATTAAAGGCGTATCGCCAGCATGATATATATAAATCGATTAAACATTTTAAACGAGCAATCGAGCTTGAACCGAATGAGCCAATGTTTTTATGCCAATTATCGGTTGCGTTAACAGAAATCGGTGATTATGTTCTATCAAATCAATATCTTAAAAAAATAATGGATGATCCAAAATTCGATATGCCTGAGTGCTTTTATTTTATTGCCAATAATTATGCGCATTTAGGCTTGTTCCAAGAGTCTGGAAAACATGCACAAATGTATTTAGATCGTGAACCTAATGGAGATTTTGCAGAGGATGCTGAGGATTTGCTTGACTTATTGCGTCTTGAAGAAGGGGACTATGAGGATTCCGCAAATCATCAGGATGAGCTTATTATGAAGCAGGAACAAGCGCGTGACTTCCTTGAAACAGGGCGATTGGACGAAGCGGTGACCCTTTTAAAGGAAATTATTCGTGAGTACCCAGAGTTTTGGTCGGCCTATAATAATTTGGCGCTTGCCCATTTTTATTCAGGGGATGTGGAAAATGCATCTGAGATTATAGATGAGGTTTTGAGTAAAAACCCTGGAAATCTGCACGCACTTTGCAATTCTCTTGTCTTTTTATATTATCAACGTAAAAATCAGCAGGTAAAAGAATTAACAAGCCGATTATCACATATTCATCCAATGCTGTTTGAACACCGTTATAAGCTAGGTGCAACATTCGGGCTTATCGGACGCCATGATCTTGCCTATAAATGGCTACGAAATCTTCAACGAAGTGGTTTTGATGGAGATGAAACCTTCTATTATTGGCTATCCTATTCTGCCTATTTCACAGAGCATCATGATGTTGCCGGGAATGCGTGGAAGCGGGTGCTTGAGGAAAATCCAAGTAAAAAGGGTTCAGCACCTTGGGAGTCTGACCGAACAAGACCAATAAGCGATGTGCTTGATCGTTGGTTGACAGGAGATTTTATTGAGGAAAGACTATATGGTTTATTTTTAGCAAGCAAAACAAATTCATCCTTGGCACGTAAGGATTTAAAGCATATTCAATTTCATGCCACTCTTGAACAGGAATTTGCAAACTATGTTTTAGCTAAAAAGAAAAAAACAGAAAAAATTCCGTCTTACATCATTGATGGATACAATATTGCAGACACTTTATTTACAAAAAATAAACATGATGACTCTGCAAATGAAGAACTGTATTTAACATGGTTAATGATTTATGATGAAGCGGTCAATCGTCAGTTCAATGTCTCTAACTGGCAGGCTTGGGCAGCTGCAACAGAATACATTTGGCGTAATCATGCGTCACGGACAATAACGCAAAAACAGGTTGCAGAAAAATATAAAATATCAAAGGCAACCGTCATGAAATATGTAAAATTTGTTAAGGAACTTCTACACTGAGCATATTAATAGCGGATTTTGTCAGGATTTTATAGGATAGGGGTAGGAGATACTAAACGATATATCAAATTTTACCCATAGAAGTAAGGAGAGACATAAAAATGACTGAAGAAAAAATTTATGATGTCATTATTATCGGTGCTGGACCAGCAGGCATGACTGCTGCAGTGTATACATCTCGTGCAAACCTATCAACATTAATGATTGAGCGTGGGATTCCTGGTGGTCAAATGGCAAACACAGAGGAAGTTGAAAACTACCCAGGCTTCGACCATATTTTAGGACCTGAGTTATCCACAAAAATGTTCGAGCACGCGAAAAAATTCGGTGCAGAATATGCTTACGGTGATATAAAAGAAGTCATCGATGGTGACGAATATAAAACTGTAGTTGCAGGTAGCAAAGAATATAAAGCTCGTGCAGTAATCATCTCAACTGGTGCGGAGTATAAGAAAATTGGTGTACCTGGTGAAAAAGAACTTGGTGGCCGTGGCGTTTCTTATTGTGCAGTGTGTGACGGTGCGTTCTTTAAAAATAGAGAGCTTGTTGTAATAGGTGGCGGAGACTCTGCAGTTGAGGAAGGCGTGTATTTAACTCGTTTCGCTACTAAGGTAACAATCATTCACCGCCGTGACGAATTACGTGCGCAAAAGATCCTTCAACAACGTGCATTTGATAACCCAAAAGTGGAATTCATCTGGAATCACACGGTTAAAGAAATTCACGAAAAAGATGGTAAGGTTGGCAGCCTAACTCTTGTTAATACGCAAACGGGTGAGGAAACGGAATTTGGCGCAGATGGCGTATTCGTATACGTTGGAATGCTCCCACTGTCTAAACCATTTGAAGGCTTAGGTATCACAAACGAGAACGGTTATATCGAAACAAATGAAAAAATGGAAACAAAAGTACCTGGCATTTTTGCAGCAGGTGACATTCGTGAAAAGTCTCTTCGCCAAATTGTAACAGCAACTGGTGACGGAAGCATTGCTGCCCAAACAGCTCAGCACTATATTGAAGAATTAATGGAAAAAATAAAAGCGTAAATATTAAAACACCTCCAAGGCGGAGGTGTTTTTGCTTAGTTAAAAAATTTCAATTTGTCAAATTAGCCACACTAGACTTCACTTCGTTACTAGGTATTGTCTGCCTCTTCCAGAATAAAGTTAAAACAATCCCTAAAGTTAGTACGACAGTTGCAAAATAGTATGGATAATTAATGTCTATATCAAACAAGATTCCCCCAAGAATAGGTCCACTAATATTTGCTAAACTTGTAAACATTGAGTTCATACCACCAACGAAGCCTTGTTCATCCCCAGCGATATTTGAAAGATAATTGGTAACAGCTGGTCGGAATAAATCGAAACCTACAAATACGATAAAAGTCACAAGTAAAATCGAAAAATATGAATGAACAACAGTCATTAGAAAGACAAGTATTGCTGATAATACTAGGCTGTAGCGAATCAGTTTGATTTCACCCCAAATTCTTGTTAGTCTATCAAAAAGTATAACCTGTGCAACTGCACCTAGAATTGCACCGCCTGTAATCACAATTGCTATATCAGAGGGTGTAAATTTAAATTTGTGATCCACAAATAAACTAAAGAACGATTCAAAAGCTGCCAAACCAAACGAAGCAATGAAAATTAAAATAAATGCAATGAAATATTTAGGTTCAAAAATGCGTCTGAAACCATTCTTACCTTCTAGAGTTTGTTCATTATTTTCTGTTGCTCGATTTGGCTCAGTAATAAAAATAATCGTTAAAATTGCAGCTACTGTACCAAGTGCACCTGCAAAGAAGAAAGGTGTACGTGTTCCGAATTCCGCTAAAAAGCCACCGATACCTGGGCCGATAATAAATCCTGTACTAATTGCAGCTGACATAAGCCCGAGCGCTTTGGGGCGAGTTTCTAGATTTGTGATATCTACTATAAAAGCAGTGACAGCTGGCATAATAAATGCAGCACTTACTCCACCTAAAATGCGAGAAATAAATAATATTATAATTTCCTTGCCAAGCCCAAATAATAATTCAGATAGCCCAAAAATAAATAAACCAAGGACGATCATTATTTTACTTCCCCATTTATCCACAGCTTTTCCTGCAAATGGCGAAACAATCAATTGTGCAATTGCAAAAGCTGCTGTTAGATAACCAACAGTCATTCCATTTATTTCTAATTCATTCATCAGCGTTTCAAGGGAAGTGATAGATAGAAAATGAATAAAAAATCCGTAAAATTATTATCGACAGGTGAATTCGCGAAACTTAGTAATGTTAACAAACAGACCCTCATTTATTACGATCAAATTGGTCTGTTGTCTCCGGTATTCAAAAATGAAAAAGGCTATAGATATTATTCAATCAACCAAATTGAGTTATTCTATGTTATTGATTTATTGAAGGACCTTGATATGTCACTAAATGATATCCAACAATACACGCAAAATAAATCTCCCGATAGCTTTTTATCTTTGATGTATCAGAAAAAAGATGAGATTGTGAAAAAACGCCAGGAAATTGAAATGAAAGAAAAAGCTGATTGAAACTAAAATAGCATTAATGGAAGAAGCCTCACAAATCGACTTTAAACAAATTACGTTCAAACATTTACCAGAAGCCACACTTTATTTAAGCAGAAACATTGAAAATATTTCCGATGAAGAATTTGTAGAGGTCATCTCAGAGTTTATTGAAGAATTGAATGAAGCACAGCTGGATACAGGATATCCGATAGGTGGAATAACAAAACGGGAACAGATTATAAAGGGAGAGTTCTCAAAATATAGCTATTTATATATTGAACAACCACATCCCAAGGAGGGATATCCATATTTCCAAGCTGTAAAGGGTGATTTTCTCATTGGATATCATATTGGAGATGATAAAACAATACATCATACATACAAGAAACTTCTTTCAGAGATGGAACGCTTAGATTTATCCTTAGGGGATTATGTTTTTGAAGAGTATATTTATGATACAGTTGTTATGAATCAAAAGGAACAGTACATTACCAAAATTATGATGCAGGTAATTAAAAATCGGCTCCTGTAAAAGCTTGGGAAAAATGCAACCAAGCTTTTTTGAGTGATCCAAGAAATATAAATGCCCTCCCAATAATATATTGATATAAAAGGGTATATAAAAATGTTTGGCGACTCAACAAGTAATTGCCAAAAAGCCCAGAAAGGGAGATTATTGTGTCAAGGATTGATCTTTCGAGGTTTGAGAAAAAGATTATGTTGAGAAATATTAAGCATGAGGATATTGAGGAGATTATTGAGCTTTCCAAGGATTGTTTTCCGAATATGGACCCATGGGAACGTGACCAGCTTGAAAGTCACTTGTCGATTTTTCCCGAAGGGCAGTTTTGTGTGGAGTATGATGGCAAAATCATTGGCTCCTGTTCAAGTTTAATTGTCGATTTTGATGAATATGAAGATAAGCATACGTTTGATGAGATAAGTGATAATTCTTATATTCGTAACCATGATCCACATGGAAAAAATTTATATGGAATTGATGTCATGGTCCATCCCGATTATCGTCGGATGAAAATTGGACGTCGACTTTATGAAGCAAGAAAGAAACTCACCCAAGCACTAAATTTAGAAAGCATTATTATTGGTGGAAGAATCTCGAATTATCACAAATACGCTGATGAGATGTCTGCACGAGAGTATGTCGAGCAGGTCATCCAGCAAAATCTCTATGACCCGGCACTCACATTCCAAATGATTAATGGCTTTGTGCTAAAACGGGTCAATGCCAATTATTTAACCGATCGGGATTCCTTAGGTTACGCTACTTTAATGGAATGGAATAATCCTGATTACCTGCCAAAGAAAACGAGAAGGATATACAATCGTGCCCTGCCCGTAAGAATTTCAGTGATTCAATATATGATGAAAAAAATCAATTCCTTCGAAGACTTTGCAACCCAATGTGAATACTTCATTGATGCGAGCTCTAACTATCGCTCTGATTTTGCGGTGTTCCCAGAAACCTTTACGATGCAGCTGCTTTCTTTTATAAATGAGCAGGTACCAAGTAAACAAATTAAAAAGGTTTCAGAGTACACCGAGGAATATATTAACCTCTTTTCAAAGCTTGCAGTAACTTACAATATTAATATTGTTGGTGGCTCGCATTTTGTGGAAGAGGATAATGGCATATATAATGTCGCTTATCTGTTCAGGCGGGATGGTACGATTGATAAGCAATATAAGCTCCATATTACCCCTGATGAGAGAAGATGGTGGGGTGTTCAAGCGGGTCACGATGTTCATGTGTTCGATACGGATTGTGGAAAAATTTCGATTCTCATAAGCTACGATATTCAATTTCCAGAGCTTGCAAGGATTGCTGTGGATAAAGGAGCGCAAATCATTTTTACACCTTTTAGCTCAGAAGACCAGCAAGGGTATCTACGCGTTCGTTATTGTTCACAGGCTCGTGCTGTTGAAAATCAAGTCTATACCGTTATTGCTGGCGCAGTTGGCAACCTCTCACATGTTCCACATATGGATGTACAATACGCACAATCCGGAATATTTTCACCATCTGATTTTACATTCTCAAGCAATGGGATTGTTGGAGAATGCAATCCAAATATTGAAACGATTGTTGTTGGTGAGGTTGACCTTGAAAGCCTCCGCCGCAATCGCAATATTGGTACAGAAACACCACTCAAAGACCGCCGCACAGACTATTACCAAATTATCACAAAGAAACCAAAGCCAGCAACATGGGACCACGGGGACGGTTCTCCTGGTTCTGGTTCATTTTAGGGAAACAAAGGGACCAGAAGAACCGTCCCTCTGGTCCCTTGGATTTATTCAAACACTCCGTTCAACTCTAAAAATTGCGTGGTGTAGCATTTCAATCATTAGTTCTACTTCCTCTTTATTGATGCAAAGTGGAGGTGCGAAGACCAGGGTGTCCATTCCATCAAATACGACGGATCTACAGATTAGGCCGATTTTAGCAGCCTCATTCACGATTCTTGGTGCAAGTGGTCCTTTTACATGCTGAGGTGTATTGATTTCAACAGCTCCCATAAGCCCTAAAGCACGAACATGACTGACGAGACTTGCTTCACCTTGAATCCACGAAAAGCCATCGAGCATTTTTGCTCCCATTTTCGCGGAATTCTCAATTAACCCTTCGTTTTCAACAATTACAATATTTTTCAAAGCAACCGCACAAGCCATCGGATGCCCACTGTACGTATATCCATGTAAAAGTGTTCCGGTGGAATGCTCTTTGAAGTCTTCAAAAAGAGCTTCAGATAGAACGACTCCACCTAATTGGGCATATCCACTTGTTACTCCTTTAGCAAAACACATCATGTCAGGCGCCACCCCGTAGTGATCAACCCCGAAGTATTTACCTGTCCGCCCAAATCCGGTTATCACTTCATCAGTAATCCATAAAATATTGTATTCATCGCAAATGTCCCGTACTTCTTTAAAATAGCCTTCTGGTGCGATATGTACACCGCCTGCCCCTTGAACGGGTTCTGCGATAAATGCCGCAATTGTTTCCGGTCCTTCCAGTTCGATTGTTTTTCGCAAGTCCTCAGCCGACAAATTATCCGTATAATAAAAGTCTGGAGCTAATGAATTTGTAAAATCTCTAAATGGCTTCAAGCCTGTGGCACTTGTTGAGCCCATAGCCACCCCATGATAGGACCTTTTTCGAGAAATGATTTTCTTTTTCAGAGGTTTCTCACGTAAAATCCAATAATGCCGTGCTAATTTATATGCCGTGTCATTTGCTTCCGAGCCACCCGAAGTAAAGAATGTTGTGGATAAACTTCCTGGTGAAATTTCCGCAAGCTTTGCCGCCAGCCGTATCGCTGGTTCGTTGCTAAACGTTGCAAAGCAGGAGCTAAATGCGAGTTTGTTCATTTGCTCCAGCGCAGCTTGCCCCAATTCCTTTCGCCCATGTCCGATATTGACATTCCATAAAGAGGACATACCATCAAGCACACGTTTTCCATTCACATCCTCAAGAAACACACCTTCTCCTTTTGTAAAAATAAACGCAGGACCGAAATCCTGTTGTTGCTGAATCGGTGAGGTTGGATGTAAAAAATGTTTCTGGTCAAGTTCCGTCAATTCCTGGCGTACCATCAATTTTTCGTTCATTCCCATTCCCCCTTCGTTCGATAAACCGTAACTAAAATATATGCGAAAAGTTCAAGCTTTTGAACTAAGAATCAGGAATAGAACTAGTCCATCGGGCTATTATTTCGCTTTGTAAAGGACAACTTTGAAATCGTAATTATGTTTTAACCCTCCTGTAACACGGATGAAATATATTTTGAGTATGATAATAGTAGTAATTGACCCCCTTTTTATAAATAGATTTTTTTTGGGCACAGGTACATTCCTGTGCCCCCTTTTTTTGCTCCTTTTTGTTCCAAAATCCCAAACCTACAAAAATAAACAACATGTAAATCTTGTTCGTTGTGAGTACCTGTTAGAAATAGTATAATAATAACCATAAGATTGCTTACAAACGGTCTACCATGCAACGGGACCGACTTGGGGTGAAAGATAGTGCAAAGAGTAACAAATTGCGTTGTACGCAAGGAAAATAAAGTATTGCTTTTACAAAAGCCACGACGCGGGTGGTGGGTTGCTCCTGGAGGAAAAATGGAGCCAGGTGAATCAGTTCGCGATTCCTGTATCCGTGAATACCGTGAGGAAACAGGATTATATCTTAAAAATCCAGATATAAAAGGGATTTTTACATTTATCATAAAAGAAGGCGATAAGGTTACCTCAGAATGGATGATGTTTTCCTTTTTAGCAAATGATTTTGAAGGAGAAAATGTCGATGAATCCGAAGAGGGAATTCTGAAATGGCAGGATATTAAGGACATATCGAATTTACCTATGGCCCCTGGTGATTATCATATTTTGGATTATGTACTTCAAGGTTCTGGGGTTATTTATGGAACATTTACATATACACCAGATTTTCAATTACTTTCATACCGATTAGATCCAAGCTAGGTGATAGGGAGGCAGAATAATGAGTGTTGGTTCAACAAGTGAAATTCAATTAGTGATTATAACGGGAATGTCAGGTGCCGGGAAAACGGTGGCCATTCAAAGCTTTGAAGATTTAGGGTATTTTTGCGTGGATAACCTTCCTCCAACTTTGCTTCCGAAGTTTCTTGAGTTAATGAAGGAATCTGGCGGAAAAATGGATAAGGTTGCGCTCGTCATGGACCTACGGGGACGTGAATTTTTCGATAGCTTATTTGCATCCCTTGATGATCTCTCAGAGGTTTCATGGATTGCACCGCAAATCTTATTCCTAGATGCGAAGGATTCGACTCTTGTTACGCGCTATAAAGAAACAAGACGGTCTCATCCACTTGCTCCAACTGGTTCACCACTTGAAGGCATCCAGGCTGAGCGGGAAATCCTAGAGGAAATGAAAGGAAGAGCCCAGTATATCTATGATACTTCGGATTTAAAGCCGAGGGAACTGCGAGAGAAAATTTTAAAGCAATTTGCATCACAATCAAAACCTACATTTTCGGTCAACGTGATGTCGTTTGGTTTTAAATATGGCATCCCGATTGATGCTGACCTTGTGTTTGATGTGCGTTTTCTCCCCAATCCACATTATATCGAGGCAATGAGACCAAGGACCGGGCTTGACGAGGATGTATCAAGCTATGTTCTAAAATGGACTGAAACCCAGAAGTTTATTGAAAAAGTAACAGACTTACTTGCATTTATGCTCCCACAATACAAGCGGGAAGGAAAAAGCCAGCTTGTGATTGCAATTGGTTGTACCGGCGGCCAGCACCGATCCGTTACACTTGCCGAATATATCGCAAAGCATTTCAAGGATGACTATCAGACTCATGTTTCTCACCGCGATATTGAGAGGAGAAAGGAAAAAAAGTAATGACCAATCCAAAACAGCCTAAGATTGTCATCATTGGTGGAGGAACTGGCCTTTCCGTACTTTTACGAGGGTTAAAATATCAGCCAGTTGATATTACAGCAATTGTAACAGTTGCGGATGATGGGGGATCATCTGGTCGTCTTCGCGATGAGATGGATATTCCGCCACCCGGTGATATTCGAAACGTATTAGCTGCGTTATCAGATGTGGAGCCTTTAATTGAGGATTTGTTCCAGCATCGGTTTGCAGGTGGAAATGGCTTATCCGGTCATTCTCTTGGAAACTTGATTCTTGCGGCAATGACAACGATAACAGGTGATTTTGTTCACGCTGTCGGTGAAATGAGTAAAGTTCTAAAAGTCAGAGGAAAAGTACTTCCAGCGGCTAACAAAAGTGTCGTGTTAAATGCTGAAATGGAGGATGGCACTGTTGTAACAGGCGAGTCCAAAATTCCATGCTCCGGTAAAAAAATCAAGCGTGTCTTTTTAACACCGGATGATGTAGAGCCATTAAATGAATCAATTGAAATAATCCGAGAGGCCGATATGATTGTCATTGGTCCAGGCAGCCTCTACACAAGCATTTTACCAAATTTGCTTGTACCAAAAATAGGCGAAGAGGTCGTCAAAGCAAAAGCAAAAAAGGTGTATATTTGTAACGTGATGACTCAGGCTGGGGAAACACTGAACTTTGCTGCAAGTGACCATGTGCAAGCTTTAAATGATCATATGGGATTAAAATTCATTGATACGATTTTGGTCAATGATGGTGATATTCCCGAGCACATCAAGGAAAAATATGCAAAAGAGCTGGCAAAGCCTGTTGAGTACGATTTAGATAGACTTTCTACATTAGGATTATCGATTATTAATGATAAAATTATCTCATACGACAACGATGTTATTAGACATGACACAACAAAAGTAGCAAATCTATTATATAATATGCTTGTAGAAGAAAAAAAGGGTGATTACTAAATCACCCTTACTATAAAAAGGAGGGTGGAACCTGTGTCATTTGCATCAGAGACGAAAAAAGAACTGACAAACCTAGACATCAAAGACTGCTGTGCAAAAGCCGAGCTTTCCGCTTTGATCCGAATGAATGGCGCACTTTCCTTCTCCAACCAAAAAATACTGGTTGATATTCAAACCGAAAATGCGGCTATCGCGAGAAGAATTTATACATTGCTGAAGAGATGTTATAGTGTTGGTGTTGAGCTCCTCGTTCGTAAAAAAATGAGACTCAAGAAGAACAATGTATATATTGTACGGCTAATTGAGGAAGCAAAGGATATTTTAGAAGATTTAAAGATTTTTGAAGGTTTTTCCCTACATCAAGAAATCTCTCCGACCCTCATTGCGAAGAAATGCTGCAAACGCTCCTATTTACGTGGGGCTTTTTTAGCAGGGGGCTCAGTAAATAACCCTGAAACATCCTCGTACCATCTTGAGATTTTTTCATTATATAAAGAACATAATGATTCTCTTTGTGAATTAATGAACGTTTTTGATCTCAATGCGAAAACATTAGAACGAAAAAAAGGTTTTATTACGTATTTAAAAGAAGCAGAAAAAATTACGGAATTTCTCAATGTCATTGGTGCACACCAGGCATTACTACGATTTGAGGACGTACGAATTGTTCGAGATATGAGAAATTCAGTGAATCGTCTAGTGAACTGTGAAACAGCAAACTTGAATAAAACCATTGGTGCATCCATTCGTCAAGTGGAAAATATTCGATACATCGATGAGACAGTTGGCCTTGGTATTTTACCTGATAAATTAAGAGAAATTGCCGAGATTCGTGTTGCCTATAAGGATGTCACTCTAAAAGAGTTAGGGGAAATGGTCACATCCGGAAAGATTAGCAAATCAGGAATTAACCACCGACTTCGAAAAATAGATGAAATTGCCGACAAGCTTCGTGCAGGCCAATCTATCAAGTGAGCGTTTTTGCTCACTTGGAATAAAATAAAGCGCTATCATTTTGAAACCTTTTAGGGTTCATTTACGTATAAAGAATAAATTAAATTAATTTAAAAACACACAACATAAGAATTTTACACAAACTTGAGGAGGAAGAAAATAATGGTTGAAAGACATGTTGAGGTTGTATTAAGAACGGGACTACAAGCACGTCCTGCTGCAATGTTTGTCCAGGAAGCAAATAAATTTTCTGCGGACATTTTCTTAGAAAAGGATGGGAAAAAGGTAAACGCAAAAAGCATCATGGGCCTAATGAGTTTAGCGGTTGGCTCAGGTGCAACAGTTACCTTAATTGCAGATGGAAACGATGAAGAAGCAGCGGTTGAAGCATTAACTGAATTTGTTCAAAAAGAAGCATAAAAAAATCCTCTCACGATACGATGTGAGAGGATTTTTTTTTTACTTATTGTTATCTTGTGGCTGCATAACCTTGTCGATTAATCCGTACTCTAATGCTCGCTCAGCAGTCATAAAGTTGTCACGGTCTGTATCTCTTTGAAGTACCTCTAATGGTTGGCCAGTACGCTCTGATAAAATCTGGTTTAGCTTTTCGCGTAAGAAAAGAATACGTTTCGCTGCAATTTCAATTTCAGTTGCTTGCCCTTGCGCACCACCGAGTGGTTGGTGAATCATAACTTCACTATTTGGCAGCGCAAAACGCTTGCCTTTTTCACCAGCTGCAAGTAAGAAAGCACCCATAGATGCAGCCATACCGATACAAATAGTGGAAACATTTGGCTTGATGAACTGCATAGTATCATAGATTGCCATACCAGCTGTGATTGAACCACCAGGGCTGTTAATGTATAAAGAAATATCTTTTTCAGGATCCTCAGCTGCTAAGAATAATAACTGAGACACGATTGAGTTTGCAACATTATCATCAATCGCACTACCTAGCATGATAATACGGTCTTTTAATAAACGTGAGTAGATGTCATAGGCGCGCTCTCCACGGTTTGTTTGCTCAATAACTGTAGGGATTAAATTCATCTTACTTCCTCCTCTAAACAAAATTAAAAGTTTTGTTATGTATTTCCATCATACAATTAAGGTCAGTAAAGGTCAAACATTTCGCTTTACTAAATTATTCTATTCTACAAACTTTTATCACATACCTTTTCAGGCACGGAAAAATTTTTTCATACGTATTCCATCATAACCGATTCGGGTCGATTTAAACATACATATTGCAATAAAAAGCTTTCTATTCTATAATGATGAGTGCAGTTTCTTAAAGATATGCCCTCGTAGTGTAGTGGATAGCACAAGAGATTCCGGTTCTCTTATCGTGGGTTCGAATCCTGCCGAGGGCGCTATTAAAAAACTGACCAGAGAGTATCTCCTGGTCAGTTTTTTGTTATTTGTGGTAATCGTACCCTCACCGGTTCAAAATTGAACAAAAAGGGAAC
>NZ_JBALOQ010000016.1:105630-141122 GCF_036962705.1 Bacillus sp. JJ1562 | reverse complement strand
AAGTTTTTCAGTGCCCTCGTATTGAACAGGGGTCATCTTATTTAAATTCCATTGGTATCTGTAGTGATTGTAATACGACATATATTGTTTGATTTCACGTTTTAGTTCATCTAGGGTTGCACAAGGTTTTATATATGCCTCATCCTTGAAATGACCAAAAAATGATTCTTGGGGGGCATTATCCCAGCAGTTCCCGCGTCTGGACATAGATTGGTGTAATCCAAATTTCTTCACTAACTTTTGAAAGTTAGGGTGTGTATAGTGGGTTCCTTGATCAGAGTGTATTAATGCGTCTTCTGCTTTTCTAAAGTTGCGGTTCTTCTTTAACTTTAGAAGGGTGTCTGTAGCTAAATCCATCGTAATATGGGCTGACACGTTATAGGCTAAGATTTCATTAGTTGAACCATCTTTAATAGTCGACAAATAAGCTTTCTGACCCTTTCCGTAATATAAATACGTGATATCTGTTAGAAGTACTTTTCCAGGTACATCTTGCTTAAATTGTCGGTTCAATAGGTTCGGTACAACCCGATGTTCTTGTGTGGCCTTCATCATTCTCCTATAAGGATTTGCCTTCCTGATGGGACATATAATGTAATATTTCTTCATTATTCGACGGATAAGCTTCAAATTATAGACAACATCAAATTGACCCGCCAAAGTCATTTTAATTTGACGTGCCCCTTTCTTTCGACCTTTGAAATTATAGGCCTTTAAAATATTCTCTTTCAACACTTCATCCTTATTATCCTTAAGTGTTCTTCGTTCTTGTGACTCTAATGTGAAATAATTATAATAACCACTTCTCGAAACACCGGCTACTTTACATAGATAACTCACCATGTTTTTTAAATGATACTTTTCAATTACCGAACGGATAAGTTCATATTTCAGGCTTGGAGGAAGTGTTAGTTTCTCATCCCCCTTTCCGCAAAACGGATCTTTTTTAGTAGTTCATTTTCTGCCTTTAACAAGTTAATTTCTGCTTCCAATCGAGCGTTTTTTTCTATTAGTGTCAGTTCCCTTTCTCTAGGGCGCCCTGAGTTACCGACTCTGGTATCACGTAAACCAATTAGCCCTTTTTCTGAGTAAGCATCCTTCCATCTTCTACTCGCAGATTTAACCCTTTGAATCCCCAAAATATCTACATCAAAACCGCATTCCTCAAAAATAACTCTAGCAAATTTGCCTTTCTCAGTTTCTGCAATAAATATATGTTTAAATTCATCAGTATAAGTAATTCCTTTAGAACTAATAGATTTAACGTATTTATTAGCTGATAGTTGTTTAATCTCTTTCTCTGTAAAAGTCTTTTTACTCATATTTTTCCCCAGTCCCTGTTGTAATTCTGTAGTTGTGTTTCTTAATTATACAAAAAAGTACCCTATAGGTAGACTTTTTTTATGTGTCTACTCTATAGGGTACATTTTAAACAGGGTGAGGGCCTTTTTATTTTCGATTTATTTCTCTTGCTTCTTCAGGTGTATCTAGTCTTGCTGCCCCCTTATAATCAAGGGATTGGTCTCTATCAGACTCAACTACACGTGCTTCTTTTAGTTTTCTTTCCTGTCTATCTTTACCCATTTTAATTCCTCCTTTTTCTACCCTACATAAGTTTCCATGATTAGGGAATTTTATGTAGAGGCTATCCTTCTGTGATTTCATTATATTGTTTCATAAAACGATTTTTGGTATACAAATGGGTTAAAATTCATCATTTCGAGCCATAATGGGAATAATAGGAGGTGGAGAAATGGAAGGTGCAATATTTTATTGGATTTGTTGGATGGCCTGGGTGTGCAGTACTTTTTTAATGAAGAAAAACAAAGAGAGGCTATTCTTGTCCATCTTGTTTTTAATGACGATCATCTTATCACCGTATTATGTGGTAATAGGTGATATTAAAATAAATTGCAGTATCTTGGTTATTATCTCTTACTGTTTGAGGGAAATCTCGAATAGACCGAAAAAGCAATTACTATATTTGCTCATTTGCATTCTTACCATTTCTTTAGCTTATTGTAGCTTTTTATTGTTTGAATTGTTTGATCCAGTATGGCTGCTTTTTAACCGAAATTTGATGCTTGGTGCTGTATTAATATACGTGACAATAATGCTCTTGAAGGATTTTCGTTTACGCTTGGCAGGGCTGTTAATTGGTGCTATACAGGGGGATATTCTGTTTGGAATTATTATTAATAATGTAAATTTTCCTTATGAAGTTGGTTCATTTGTCTTTTTAGATGTCATTTCAATTAGTTTTGGTTTTATTTTTGTTTGGTCATCATTAGAGATACTGTTACATCATTTCGATGTAATGGTTCAAAAAAACACGAAGGAGAAACTCGGCTAGTATGAATGAATATACATACCCGATTTTGTTCGGGGTTATCTTTGGTGTTGCTGTTCGACTGTATATGCTACGGACAGATTATCGTCAATATCCAACTTATCTACACGGGAAAATCATCCATATTGCGTTAGGGTTTATTGCGGCAGGATTAGGAACTGTTGCTGTTCCTTCGATTATGGAAGAAGACTTCACTGCGATTACTTTTTTAACCATTGCAGCTTCACAATTTCGTGATGTGCGTAATATGGAGCGCAATACACTTACAGAATTAGATTCGTATGAACTTGTTTCAAGAGGAAAGACATATATTGAAGGAATAGCAGTTGCCTTTGAAAGTCGAAATTACTTAGTGATTTTCACCTCATTTTTTTCCACCTTTGCTTACCTTGCATTTAAATGGTGGGCTGGAATTGTGGTAGGTATCATTTGTCTCTTGATTTGTAAAAAACTAATGGCTGGCAGTAAACTACAGGATATTGTTGATATTGAGTATGTGGAGCCGCATTTCAAGGGCGCTGGCTTATATGTTGATAATATTTATATTATGAATATCGGTATTCCTGCAAGGCAAGAAGAGGTTTTGAAATATGGTATGGGTTTTATCTTAAAGCCAAAATCATTTGATGCGAGAGCAACGATTGCAAACTTAGGGCAAAGGCAAGCCATTTTACACGATGTTTCTACAGCATTGGGAATTTTTAGAGATTCTGGAACACCAGCACTTGTGCCATTGGCAAAAAGAGATTTGAACGACGGGCGTGTTGCAATATTTGTTTTGCCGCAGGATAAGAATGTAGATAGAGCCATCGAGGTAATAAGTAATGTGCCTACTTTAGAAAATGCAATTCGAATGCCAACGGAGAGAGAAGAAAACGAGAAGGAGCTGCCTCTTAAATGAATATAGAAAAATTTATTTTAGCGGCGATAGCATTGGATACCTCAAAGGTGAAGGTCTCAGGTGGGACGCCATTGTTTTCATGTTCCTCAAAGGAAGAAATGGATTCGATAGCTTCAAGTTTAGAAGCTATTTTAGATGGAATTGCTCATGAAATCAGCGAGAATTTGTATATAATCGTTAAACATTAAATATTTAATTGTTGTAAACACGGATTTTTGATAGAATGAAAAAGCATGACCCTTCTGACGTAGAAGGGTTTATTTTTTACATAACATTGATTTTCGGCATTTTTTATGTGATATATGTATGTGAGATAAGATTAGAAGGGAAGAACGCTTGTGGTAAAACCAGTTGTGGCAATTGTTGGTCGCCCTAACGTAGGGAAATCAACAATTTTTAATCGTATAGTAGGAGAAAGAGTATCAATTGTAGAAGATATTCCTGGAGTAACCAGGGATCGTATTTATAGTTCTGGGGAGTGGCTAAATCAAGAATTCAGCATTATTGATACAGGTGGTATCGACATTGGTGATGAGCCATTTCTTGCTCAAATTAGACACCAGGCAGAAATCGCAATTGATGAAGCAGATGTCATTATTTTTATGACAAGTGGCCGTGAAGGTGTGACAAGTGCGGACGAAGAGGTATCGAAAATTTTATATCGTTCCAAAACACCGGTTGTATTAGCTGTCAATAAGGTAGACAACCCTGAGATGAGAGCAGATATTTTTGACTTCTATGCTCTAGGCTTCGGTGAACCGTTTCCTATTTCAGGCTCACATGGGATTGGGCTTGGTGATTTATTAGATGAAGTCGTCAACCATTTTCCAAAGGGTAGCACCGAAGAATATGATGAGGATATTATTAAATTCTCATTAATTGGTCGTCCGAATGTAGGGAAGTCATCACTTGTTAATTCCTTATTAGGTGAGGACAGAGTAATTGTAAGTGATATCGCTGGAACAACAAGGGACGCCATTGATACAAAATACATAGTTGATGGTAAAGAGTACGTTATAATTGATACAGCTGGAATGAGGAAAAGAGGAAAAGTCTATGAAAGCACGGAGAAGTATAGTGTGCTTAGGGCTTTAAAGGCAATTGAACGTTCTGACGTCGTCTTAGTTGTGTTAAATGCTGAAGAAGGGATAATCGAACAGGATAAAAAAATTGCTGGTTATGCCCATGAAGCAGGTAGAGCAATCGTCATTGTTGTAAACAAATGGGATGCAGTTGAAAAAGACGAGAAAACAATGAAGGAATTTGAAGAGAAAATTCGAGATCATTTCCTATTCCTTGATTATGCACCAATTGTGTTCTTATCGGCGAAAACTAAACGCCGTATTCATACCTTAATTCCAATGATTGATATGGCCAGTGAAAACCATACAATGCGTGTACAAACAAATGTCTTAAATGACGTTATCATGGACGCTGTTGCAATGAATCCAACCCCTACAGATAAGGGGAATCGCCTGAGAATTTATTATGTTACACAGGTTGCGATTAAACCGCCAACATTTGTTGTATTTGTAAATGATCCTGAGTTAATGCATTTTTCATATGAACGATTCTTAGAAAACCGCATTAGGGATGCTTTTGGTTTTGAAGGTACACCAATAAAGGTTATCGCGAGAGCTAGAAAATAGGAAGGGGAGGATGTAATGGAGAAAGTAACGGTTGTTGGAGCTGGTAGCTGGGGAACAGCCCTTGCACTTGTTCTTGCAGACAATGATCATGAGGTCCGAATCTGGTCACATCGACAGGAACAGGTTGATGAAATCAATACGAAGCATACAAATTCCAAATATGTCCCATCAATTCAATTACCACTAACGGTCATTGGATATTCGGATTTAGCCAAGGCGTTGGATGATGTGAAGACGATTGTTCTTGCGGTTCCAACAAAAGCAATTCGGGAAGTTCTTCAGAAAATAAGCCAGGTCATTTCAACACCTCTAACGATTATTCATGTGAGCAAAGGGATTGAACCAGACACTTTAAAGCGGATTTCTGAAATGATTGAGGAAGAAATGCCCTCAAGTCTTTTAAAGGATGTTGTTGTTCTTTCTGGGCCAAGCCATGCTGAGGAAGTGGTGCTTCGCCATCCCACAACTGTAACTGTTTCATCTAATAATATGGAATCTGCTGAATATGTTCAGGACCTATTCATTAATCAGCATTTCCGCGTTTATACAAACCCTGATATTGTAGGCGTTGAAATCGGTGGGGCATTAAAGAATATTATTGCCTTGGCTGCAGGAATTACGGATGGGCTTGGATATGGAGATAACGCAAAGGCCGCTCTTATTACTCGTGGATTAGCCGAGATTTCACGTTTAGGTAGCAAAATGGGTGCAAACCCACTAACATTTGCAGGGTTAACGGGAATTGGTGATTTAATTGTAACGTGTACAAGCGTGCACTCACGGAACTGGCGTGCAGGAAATTTACTTGGTAAAGGGCAAAGCCTTCAAGAAGTCCTTGATAATATGGGAATGGTCGTAGAGGGTGTCAGAACGACAAAAGCTGCGTATCAACTGGCAAAAAAAATGGATGTGTCCATGCCAATCACATTTGCCCTATATGACGTTCTTTTCAATAACCACTCACCTAAAGATGCAGTCGATAAACTAATGGCTAGAGGGAAAACAAATGAAATGGCTGACCTCTTTAACTATCTAGAAAAAGGAACGATGTAAAAATATCACACAAACTGCCTTTTTCGTGCATATGATGGCAAGGAGAATAACATATAGCGGGATTCCCAACAATTTCGCACAGCAAAAGTAATCTAATGAGTAAAAAAGTTTGCACTTATCACCGAAAAATAGGCATAAGACGATACATTTCCTGCCGTTTTCGCATAAAATGCAACGTAGTATACTGTGGGTCTGAACGATTTGGGTTAAAGGGAATATTTAGTTTAATGATTGCTGAAGTAAAGTGCCCCTCTTTACTTCAGTTTTTTTTGTTATTATTAATCAAATACGTTATGACGTATTTGCGCCCGATTTTTAGGCCCACAGGAAGTGGGTCACAAAGACGTTGTCACACGATGTGGCGTTCTTAGTCTTTGATATTACTGCTCGAAAAAATACCTTTAATAAATCGTGGCATCCGCGGAGGCTTAAACTTATTTAACAGAAGTTCCCACTTCTGCTGAATAAGTTTACAATATAGCCTTAGTTTAAAGGTACGTATTATGATATAATATTTGACGGAATGTTAGAGTTGGACAAGGGAGTGAAAAAGGTGACACCAGGATTACTTAAAATGTGGATATCATTTGCAGGAATGGCATTTATGATTATTGCTATCATATCCATTTATCTTAGCCGATATAAACTAAAAGGCTTCCTAAAAGGAATAGTAGCCACGTTTGCATATCTTTGTATGATTCTAGCGGGAATCATTATTTTCTTAGTTGTGTTTAGCGGACCTGTTAGTGAGTAGAGATACAAACATAAGGATGGTAAAAATATGAGAGTTACGTTGCAACTGTTGGTCATTGTTTTTTCATTATCATTACTTACAGGGTGCCTTTACCCGAAAGAAAAGCTTGCTCAAAACCAAATTCCCTATGAGGATCAAGTCGCAGCTGTTCAGCGGGCAGTTGATCAATTTAAAGAGGATTCAGGTGGGCTTTTACCAATAAAAACAAGAGATATGGAGACCCCGATTTATCAAAAATATCCGATTGACTATACTCGGATTTCACCAAAATACATAGCCGAACCACCTGGTAATGCTTATGAAACGGGTGGGGTCTATTTATATGTTTTAGTAAATGTGGAAACAAACCCAATGGTTAAACTTTTAGATGTTCGAATTTCAGAGAAAATTAGTGAACTGAATTTACGAGTGCAAATATATCGTTCATCAAATGGTTATGCGCCATTTAAGGAACAGCTTCAAACTAATGTATTTACATTGGATTATAGCAAGCTAGGCTTGAAAGAAGCGCCTTTTGTTGTTAGTCCATTCACAGGAAAAAACTTGCCCCTTTTGATAACGAACAACAATGAGATTATTGTAGATTATCGTATGGATTTATATGAGTATTTATCAAAGTATGAACATACGTATAAAATAGGTGATGATATCCGGGACATTTTAGTCGATAACTCAATGTTCGTTCCGACTAATTCTCTCCCTATTACGATTAACGCCGAAAAGGAACCAATTTTTTTAGATAATTAAGTCATGAACCCTTCTTTTAGACATAAACTCTAAAAGAAGGGTTTTTATTTTTGTAAATTTGTTCAAAAAGTTTAAGGAAAATAGCTTGCTAGGGTGTTTTTGAGACGGTCTTTTTGAACTGAATTTTGCTGCTACATATTATGGGGGAATTTTTTTCTAAAAATAGTCATATTTAATTAGGACAACGTCATACAAATATAATGTCCTAGAATATGTAGTAAACGGATAAATTTATCCCAATAACTGTAAAATCGGGAGGGATCACATTTGGAAAAGGTAGATATTTTCAAAGATATCGCTGAACGCACTGGTGGCGATATATATTTAGGAGTCGTTGGTGCAGTAAGAACAGGCAAATCTACTTTCATAAAGAAGTTCATGGAATTAGTAGTCTTACCGAATATCGGTAGTGAAGCTGATAAAGCTCGGGCACAAGATGAACTGCCACAAAGTGCTGCAGGAAGAACAATTATGACAACCGAACCAAAGTTTGTTCCAAACCAAGCTGTTTCTGTCCATGTTGAAGAAGGGCTTAATGTGAACATTCGCCTTGTGGATTGTGTAGGTTACACAGTTCCAGGTGCAAAGGGTTATGAGGATGAAAATGGGCCCCGTATGATTAATACTCCTTGGTATGAAGAGCCAATCCCGTTCCATGAAGCTGCCGAGATTGGCACAAGAAAAGTCATTCAGGAGCATTCTACAATTGGTGTTGTTGTAACAACAGATGGCTCAATTGGGGAAATTCCTAGACGAGACTACATTGAAGCAGAAGAGCGTGTGATAGCTGAATTAAAAGAAGTTGGTAAACCTTTTATTATGGTTATCAACACAGTCCATCCTCATCACCCTGAAACAGATGCTCTTCGTAAGGATCTAAATGAAAAATATGATATTCCTGTTTTAGCAATGAGCGTTGAAAGTATGCGTGAAGCAGATGTATTCAATGTTTTACGAGAAGCACTTTATGAGTTCCCAGTCTTAGAGGTAAATGTAAATCTACCAAGCTGGGTAATGGTATTACGTGAGGATCATTGGTTAAGAGAAAGCTATCAGGATGCTGTAAAAGATACAGTTCAAGATATCAAGCGTTTACGTGATGTTGACCGCGTGGTTGGTCAATTTAGTGAATATGACTTTATTGATCAAGCAAGCTTAGCTGGTATCGAAATGGGGCAGGGTGTAGCTGAGATTGATTTATATGCTCCAGATGATTTATATGATCAAATTCTAAAGGAAGTTGTGGGAGTTGAAATCCGCGGAAAGGATCATCTCTTACAGCTCATGCAAGACTTTGCTCATGCAAAAGCAGAGTATGATCAAGTGGCAGATGCGTTAAAAATGGTGAAGCAAACAGGCTATGGAATTGCTGCACCTGCGCTATCTGATATGAGCTTAGATGAGCCTGAAATTATCCGCCAAGGTTCAAGATTTGGAGTTCGTTTAAAAGCTGTTGCTCCATCTATCCATATGATTAAGGTTGATGTTGAATCTGAATTTGCACCGATTATTGGTACAGAAAAACAAAGCGAAGAATTAGTCCGTTACTTAATGCAAGACTTTGAGGATGATCCACTTTCTATCTGGAATTCAGATATCTTCGGTAGATCATTAAGCTCCATTGTACGCGAGGGCATCCAGGCGAAATTATCCTTAATGCCTGAAAATGCACGCTACAAGTTAAAAGAAACCCTTGAAAGAATCATTAACGAAGGTTCAGGCGGATTGATTGCTATCATATTATAAGATTTAGGCTCCTTACAGAGGAGTCTTTTTTTTATGTATATGTATATAAAAACTTAGACTAATTTGCTTACTAAATACGAATATGATAAGCTTTTTACAAAAAATAAAGTATTTTTGGTGAAATATACATAAAAAGGTAAAATTTCTGTTGAAATATATTGAATTATGTCTAATTATCGTTTATTATAAGGCATGTTAGCTTCAAGCGATTGTAGTAAGATACTTGATGACGTAAGGCTAAACAGTAATGAATGATCATTCATATGATTTGGAATCTTCATTGGGAGGAGGTGAATGTCATGAACAAAACAGAATTAGTTAACTCTGTAGCTGAAAGTGCTGAACTTTCAAAAAAGGACGCTACAAAGGCTGTTGATGCAGTTTTTGATTCTATCCTTGAAGCTCTTAAAGGTGGAGACAAAGTTCAGTTAATCGGATTTGGTAACTTTGAGGTACGTGAGCGTGCAGCTCGTAAAGGTCGCAACCCTCAAACTGGTGAAGAAATCGAAATCGCTGCAAGCAAGGTTCCTGCATTTAAACCAGGAAAGGCGCTTAAGGATGCAGTAAAATAATTTTACATAGAATCTATGTGAAAGAAACAAAAAGAGTCGTTATTTCTCACGGCTCTTTTTTGTTTTCTATTCATAAATATGCTAGAATCAATGAACCAGTAGTATGTGATATGAGGAGAGGTTGGCAAATGACTTCTATAGATAATAATAAAATTGAGAAAGCTGTAACCATGATTTTAGAAGCGATTGGGGAAGACCCACAGAGAGAAGGGTTAGTTGATACACCAAAACGTGTCGCAAAAATGTATGCTGAAGTTTTCTCAGGCTTACAAGATGACCCGAAAGAATACTTTCAAACCGTTTTTGGCGAAGAACACGAAGAATTAGTGCTTGTAAAAGACATCCCATTTTTCTCCATGTGTGAGCATCATCTCGTCCCATTTTATGGACATGCCCATGTTGCTTACATTCCTAAAGGTGGAAAAGTAACAGGCTTAAGCAAACTTGCACGAGCAGTAGAAGCCGTAGCTAAAAGACCTCAATTACAAGAAAGAATCACTTCAACAATAGCTGATTCTATTGTTGAAACACTTCAGCCTCACGGAGTTATGGTGGTCATTGAAGCAGAGCATATGTGTATGACAATGCGCGGCGTCAAAAAGCCGGGAGCAAAAACCGTTACTTCTGCTGTTCGGGGAATTTTACAAAAGGACCCAGCCGCACGCAGTGAAGTATTATCATTAATTAAGAATTGACATCCGCAAAAAAGTGCGAGATAGTAAAAAAAGATGTAAGTTTCACTCTTCTTCCAAAATAAGTGTTGAATGAGTTGAAATGGTTCGTATACATAGCATTCATAGGAGTGAAGAAGGATGAGTAATAATTCAAACTCAGAATTTATCGTAATCAAAGCAGTTGAAGATGGAGTAAATGTAATCGGATTAACGAGAGGATCTGATACACGCTTTCATCATTCGGAGAAGTTGGATAAAGGTGAAGTCATGATTGCACAATTCACAGAACATACTTCAGCAATCAAGGTACGAGGTCATGCGATTATCCAAACAAGTCATGGAGAAACTGAATCAGATTCTAGAAAATAAGCAGGTAAATCCTGCTTTTTCTTTTGGTATAAATAAAACTAAGGGAAAAAATAAGTGATGTATGTTATAATTAACGTTGTTTTATAAAGACTAATAAAAAGTACTTTTCAAATAGATATATGGGTTATTTAAATTGGGGAAACAAGGGTGATTGATTTGCATGACATCAAGGAAATAGTTGCCGATCTTAAGGAGCGTATTGAGGATAAAACAAGACATTCATACCTTCAAAGATATATGGAAACACCGAGTATAGATGAGGATAAACTATTATTATTATACTCCATATGTGAGGATTTGCTTTTGCCAAAAGAGCAATTAACAAACTATATAGTAACCACTATGCTTGTTCAGCAGGCATTAGATACCCATGAATCAGTCCCCAATCGACTTTCCTATTCAGATGAACGTATGCGCGGTCAACAGTTGGCTGTCTTGGCAGGAGACTATTTTAGCGGATTGTATTATTATCTTCTCGCTGAAGCATCTGATATAACCTTCATTCGAATACTCGCAGAAGGTATTAAAGATGTAAATGAAGCGAAAATTTATTTGTATCAAATGGACCATGAACAAATAGACAAGCTATTTTTATGTGTGACAGCGGTTGAATCTGCTGTCTTCCGAAATATCGTAAAAAGTTTTCAAATAGAAAAGTGGGAAGAACTCGTTCAAAATTTTTTATTGCTCAAAAGACTTTTACTTGAAAGAGACCTATATTTAGAAGATGGAAATTCGATTCTTTTTAATACTCTTATAAAAATAGGCTCCCAAGAAAAACATAATCAGAAAACGGATGTTTTGTATGAATTTAATAAGCACCTTTCTCTAGTGAGCAAAAAGTTAGAAGAGTCCTTGGAGTTAAATCCTAAAATAAATAAAATTCTTCTTAACCGTATAAATGAATTGCATCTTAAAGGTACTACCTTATCATTGAATAAGATTGTGGAAGAAGGGTAATTATGGAGCAATCTAAAGAACAACGGGTACATCATGTCTTTGAAAAAATATATAAAAACTATGATCAAATGAATTCCGTTATTAGCTTCCAACAACATAAAGCATGGCGTAAGGATACAATGAAACGGATGAATGTCAAAGAAGGCTCGGCCGCACTTGACCTTTGCTGTGGCACTGCTGATTGGACCATTGCCCTTGCTGAGAAGGTAGGCCCTCAGGGGAAAGTGGTAGGTCTAGATTTTAGTAAAAACATGCTAAAGATTGGTCAGGAGAAAGTAGACAAGCTAAAGCTAAATCAGGTGGAATTAATACATGGTAATGCGATGGAGCTTCCGTTTGAGGATAATTCATTTGACTATGTAACAATTGGTTTTGGCCTTCGAAATGTTCCTGATTACATGTCTGTTTTAAAAGAAATGCATAGGGTAGTAAAGCCTGGGGGAAAAGTTGTATGTTTAGAAACATCACAGCCAACGATGATCGGATTTAGACAATTATATTTCTTCTATTTTCGTTTTATTATGCCGATTTTCGGAAAGTTTTTTGCAAAAAGTTATCAGGAATATTCATGGCTCCAAGAATCTGCCCGTGATTTTCCTGGCATGAAAGAACTTGCAAACATGTTTCAGAAAGCAGGCTTAACCGATATTGAAGTGAAGCCATACACTTTAGGTGTAGCTGCGATGCATTTAGGTTATAAAAGAAATAGTTGATCGCGTCATATTTTTTTAGACTAAGGTGAAACTAATGAAATTATCTTTGATGTATTCGTATTTGAATACAGATTTAGCAATTATAGAAAAAGAATTGGAGGCTTCTATTAAAGGGAAGCATCCAGTTCTTCAACAGGCTGGGTTGCATTTATTACAATCTGGCGGTAAACGACTGCGACCCGTTTTTGTCCTTTTAGGAGGAAAATTTGGGAAGTATGATATTAATGTAATAAAAAATGTTGCCGTAACACTTGAACTTATTCATACGGCTTCGCTTGTGCATGATGATGTGATTGATGACGCGGATATTCGTCGTGGTAAACCTACAATTAAGGCAAAATGGGATAATAAGATTGCAATGTATGCTGGAGATTATATTCTAGGTAGTTCACTAGAAATTATCACAAAGCTTCCTAATCCCTTATTACATAAACTACTTGCACACACAATTGTTGAGGTCTGCTTAGGTGAAATCGAACAAATCAAAGATAAATATCGTTTTGATCAAAACTTGCGATGTTATTTACGAAGAATCAAACGGAAGACGGCTCTTTTAATTGCAAGCAGTTGCCAATTAGGAGCAGTAGCAGCAGATGTGCCTACTGAAGTTCATAAAAAACTGTTTTTATATGGCTATTATGTCGGTATGGCATTCCAAATTACAGATGATATTTTAGATTTTACTGGTACAGATGAACAATTGGGTAAGCCTGCCGGTAGCGATTTGATGCAAGGTAATATTACCCTGCCAGTTCTATATGCGATGAAGGATGAAAAACTTAAACAACAAATTATCCAAGTATCGGAAAATACAACAGTTAGTGAGATTAAACCATTGATTACATCAATTAAACACTCAGGTGCGATTAAAGAGGCTGAGGCATTAAGTAATCGATATTTAGAAAAAGCATACAAGGTATTAGAAGAATTACCATCCTGTCGTGCTAGGAATACCCTATACAATGTTGCAAAATATATTGGAAAAAGAAAATTTTAGGAATAACATTGCTTGCCAGTCAAAATAGTGTTACTATTTTGATTGGTCGCAAAAGTTGACTATTATACATATTTTGGTGGGGTGGAGAGAATGATGGAAAAAACATTTTTAATGGTCAAACCTGATGGCGTACAACGTCAACTAGTTGGTGAAATTGTATCACGTCTCGAAAGAAAGGGCTTTCAATTGGTTGGAGCTAAATTAATGGCGATTTCTGAGGAGCTTGCAGGGGTACATTACGGTGAGCACAAAGAACGTCCATTCTTTGGAGAACTTGTTGATTTCATCACATCTGGACCAGTTTTTGCGATGGTTTGGCAAGGTGAAAATGTAATTGCAACTGCTCGTCATATGATGGGTGCAACAAATCCAAAGGATGCTCTTCCAGGAACAATTCGTGGTGATTTTGGATTAACTGTTGGAAAGAACGTTATTCACGGTTCTGATTCATCTGCTAGTGCTGAACGCGAAATTTCATTATTCTTTAAAGAGGAAGAATTAGTAGAATACGATAAGCTAATCAATAATTGGATTTACTAATCTAACCAAACCAGCTCTAATTATGGGCTGGTTTTTCTAAAGGATCTTTCACCCCAGTGAATGATCTGTGTTTGAGGAGAGGCTATGGACAAGAATTATATCTTATTTATTGAACAGATAAAAAGAAAAACAGGTATTGATTTACATCTATATAAAGAAGCCCAAATGGTAAGAAGGCTTACCTCGTTGTACGAAAAAAGAGGATTTTCAAGCTTTCAGGAATATTTTAAAGGAATTGAAAAAGACAATGAGTTGTTGCATGAGTTTTTAGACCGAATGACGATTAATGTTTCAGAGTTTTATCGGAATGCGAAACGTTGGGAAATACTAGAAACAAAGATTCTTCCGAAACTCCTGCAACAAAATCGGAAGCTTAAAGTGTGGAGTGCAGCCTGTTCAGCTGGTGAGGAGCCGTATACACTGGCAATGATTCTATCAAAATTTTTACCCTTACACCAAATTTCCATTTTAGCCACGGATATTGATGAAAATATACTTGCAAGAGCAAAGATGGGTGTATATCCTGAACGCTCGCTTCAAGAAGTGCCTTCTGAAATGAAAAAGCGCTACTTCACTCAAGATGGTGCTTTTTACAATATCCATCAAGACATAAAAAAGGCCGTGACATTCAAAAAGCAAAATTTATTAGCAGATTCCTTTGGAACCAATTTCGACTTAATCATCTGTCGAAATGTATTAATCTATTTCACAGAGGATGCTAAGGACATGCTTTACAAAAAGTTTAGTGATGCCCTTAATAGGGATGGGATCTTATTTGTAGGGAGCACAGAGCAAATATTCAACCCAGCCTCGTATGGACTGGAAACGGAAGATACATTCTTTTACCGTAAAAAATAAACGTTAAAAAATGACAATTCTAATATTGTTTGTTAAGATATAGAAATCGAATTTGCCTTATGGTAAATTCTTTTTCTTTATTTACGTGGAAGTATAATCATAGAATTTTTTGAAAAAATCTATCCGGAAATACAAAGATTATGATATATTGATACATAATCGCTTTAAATTACGAAAGCAAAATTCATTTTTCATCTTATCATATAAGGAGGTAACATAAATGAGATATTTAACAGCCGGAGAATCACATGGACCACAACTTACAACAATCATTGAAGGTGTGCCTGCAGGCCTTGAAATAACTACAGAGGATATAAATTTTGAACTTGCAAGACGCCAAAAAGGACATGGTCGAGGTAGAAGAATGCAAATTGAAAAAGACCAAGCCCAAATCGCAAGTGGTGTAAGACATGGAAAAACACTAGGTTCCCCTATTGCATTAGTCGTTGAAAATAATGACTGGAAGCACTGGACAAAAATTATGGGCATCGAACCGATTACGGACGAAGAGGCGGAAGATGTCAAACGTAAAATTACACGTCCACGTCCTGGCCATGCAGACCTCAATGGAGCATTGAAATATGGCCATCGAGATATGCGTAACGTACTAGAACGATCCTCTGCACGTGAAACAACCGTGCGTGTTGCAGCTGGAGCAGTAGCGAAAAAATTCTTAGCTTCTTTAGGAATCCAAGTAGCTGGACATGTACTTGAGATTGGTGGTGTTCGAGCTAAGGATACTGCATATTCAAGCATTGAACAATTAAAAACAAAAACGGAAGAATCACCTGTAAGATGCCTAGATGAAGAAGCAGGTGAACAAATGATGAACGCGATTGATGAAGCAAAGAAAAATGGTGACTCAATTGGTGGAATTGTGGAAGTTATTGTTGAAGGCGTACCAGCGGGAGTTGGAAGCTATGTTCATTATGACCGAAAGCTTGATTCTAAAATTGCAGCCGCTATGGTAAGCATCAATGCATTTAAAGGTGTCGAATTTGGGATTGGTTTTGATGCAGCAAGAATCCCTGGAAGTCAAGTTCATGATGAAATCATTTGGGAAAAAGAAAATGGTTATCAGAGAAGAACGAATAATTTAGGCGGATTTGAAGGTGGCATGACAAACGGTATGCCAATCGTTGTTAGAGGTGTCATGAAACCAATCCCTACTCTATATAAGCCACTTAAAAGTGTAGATATTGAAACAAAGGAAGTATTTGAAGCGAGTATCGAAAGATCTGATAGCTGTGCTGTTCCAGCAGCTTCAGTTGTTGCTGAAGCTGTCGTAGCTTGGGAAGTTGCAAATGCGATTGTTGAACAATTTGGACAAGACAGAATCGATTTAATTCAAGAGAATGTAGCGAAAATGCGTGAGTATTCGAGGGAATTTTAATGGACAAGTTGACCATTGCTACAAAATCGAAAACATATCCGATGTACATTGGGACTGAAATTATTGATCAACTACCCCAAGTGATACAGGAAACATGTAAATCGGTATCAAAGGTGCTCGTCATAAGTGATGAGACTGTTGCTGCACTTTATTTAGATAAAGTGCTCGGCAACCTTAAGCCACAATATAATGAGCCCTTATCATTTGTGATTCCTGCTGGGGAAAGTGCAAAATCTTTTGAGATGTTTTATCAATGCCAAACCTTTGCGCTTGAAAAAGGATTGGATCGTTCTTCGGTGATCCTTGCCTTAGGTGGGGGTGTTGTCGGGGATTTAGCCGGCTTTGTTGCGGCTACCTTCATGCGCGGCATTCCGTTTATCCAAATTCCAACTACATTACTTGCCCATGATAGTGCAGTAGGTGGTAAGGTTGCGATTAATCATGAACTTGGAAAGAACATGATTGGCGCCTTTCATCAACCTAATGCGGTTCTCTATGATATTGATTTAATGAAGACATTACCTAAAGTAGAGCTTCGTTCAGGCTTTGCTGAGGTCATAAAGCATGGACTCATCTGGGACCCAGAATTTTATCGATGGCTAACAGAGGAAATTAAATCCTTTGATGACCTAAAAGCTGAAAAACTTCAATATGCTGTATTAAAGGGTGTAGCTGTTAAAGCTAAAGTTGTTTCTGAAGATGAGCAGGAAAAAGGGCTCCGTGCTATCTTGAACTTTGGTCACACCTTAGGTCATGCAATTGAGGCAGAGTCAGGATATGGGAAGATCACTCATGGTGATGGAGTTGCAATTGGGATGATTTTTGCGTTAAAAGTAAGCGAAAAAATCTTCAATATCAACCTATCATCTGAAAAAATCAAAGAATGGTTTAGTTTATTTGGGTTCCCAACAAGTATTCCTGATGAATTGGATTGTGAAAAATTACTTGATCGTATGAAGCATGATAAAAAAGCTACCGCTGGAAAAGTGAAAATGGTCTTGTTAAAAAATATTGGAGAAACTGTCATTCAAGACATTGATGATGGGCAATTGTTTCTTTTTTTGAAGGATTTTCATTAAGTAGGTAGCAAGACGCAAAAAGGAGGGGCGAAGATGATAAGGGGAATACGTGGTGCAACAACGATTGAAAATAATAATAAACAAGAAATACTAGCTGCAACTGAAAAGCTTTTACGTGATATGATTTCTGAAAATAAGATTGAAGCGGAATCTGTTGCACAGATTGTATTTTCTGTAACAGATGATATTGATGCAGCTTTTCCTGCAGCCGCTGCTAGACAAATTGATGGTTGGGCATTTGTTCCGGTAATGAGCATGAGAGAGATCCCAGTTCCAGGTTCACTGCCAATGTGCATTCGTGTGATGATGACAGTGAATACATCCTCCAAACAAGAAGAGATCCAGCATATTTACCAAGGTGGAGCCATTGTCCTTAGACCAGACCTTACAACTGTCAAAGGAAATTAAAATCAAATGCGCCTTGGCGTATTTCCTTGGAAAAATCGTGGCATCCGCCGGAGGCTGTAACATTATTCAGGAGAGTACTTCTGCTGAATAATGTTAAAACAATTCATTGACAAAAACGCAATGCGTACGATAAGATAATTAAAACATTTAGTATAGTTAGAGTTTAGTAAGTTTTCAGTCAGGTTTATTTAGAGATGAGTTCAGGGTAGATGAGAATGAGAGAGTTTAGCTGAGGTTAGCAGAGTTTAGTATGTTTACTTCTACCCAAAGATACGTTTGTGTCTTTGGGTTGTTTATTTTATCGTTTTTTCTAAAAAAAGCGATTCCAATCTTTATACCTCCTAAACCTCATTCTCCATATTACATGGAGGAGTGAGCAAATTGAATAAGTATGATTTTTCCTCGTTTGTGTCCGATGCTAAGCAATATCGGACAATTCCGATCGTCAAACGTTTCTTAGTTGATACGTTGACACCCATTCAAATTTTTCAAAACTTAAAAAATGAAGCATCCTTTCTACTTGAAAGTAAGGATCATGAATCCGATTGGTCTCAGTATTCATTCATAGGCTTAAAGCCATTTTTGTTCATGGATGAAAATAAAGGTCATTACTACGTGAAAAATGAAAACCAGCAAAGCTTGGTGAAAAAACAAACAATGAAGGATGCCTTTAATTGGATCAAGGATTATCTTGTTTTAAAGCCACTTGATATCGAAATCCCCTTTTATGGAGGAGCAGTCGGGTTTTTGGGCTATGATGCAATCTCAACCATTGAAAAGGTAGAAGAGCACTCAAACAATGATTTAAACATGGAACGCTACCAATTTTTCTTTTGTGAAACGATTTTGGCGTTAGATCATCATTCGCGTGAATTGATTGTGGTCCATTTTATTCGGTTAAATGGCGGTGAAGATGAACGAATTCAAAAAGCTGTTTTTGAACATGCCAATTCAAAAATTAATATGTATTTATCACGGATTATTCAAAACAAAGAACAAAGCGAAATGCTACTTCTTCCAAAATTACATGAAGTACCGAATGTAGCAGATATAAAAACGAATTTTCAAAAACAGGATTTTCTAGATGCGGTTGTTAAAATAAAGGACTATATCACAGCTGGAGATATATTTCAGGCAGTTTTATCACAGCGCTTTGAAATTCCGGTTTCAGTAAGTGGATTTCAGCTATACCGTGTTTTGCGGATGGTAAATCCTTCACCCTATTTATTTTATATCAAAATCAATGACATTGAGATTGTCGGGAGCTCTCCTGAACGTTTAATAAAAATTCATAACAAACATCTGGAAATTCACCCGATTGCAGGTACAAGACGAAGGGGTGAAACGAAAGAAGAAGATGAGGCACTTGCTATAGAATTGCTTCAGGATGAAAAAGAGAAGGCAGAGCATTATATGCTAGTTGATTTAGCAAGAAATGATATTGGAAGGGTATCCACATTTGGTTCAGTTAAAACACCTGTACTTATGGAAATCGGACGGTTCTCACATGTTATGCACATTATCTCAAAAGTAACGGGTGAATTAGATGAGAAAATTGACCCACTAGATGCATTACTCGCAGCTTTTCCAGCAGGAACTGTATCTGGTGCACCTAAAATTAGAGCGATGCAAATTCTTTCAGAGCTTGAACCAACAGCACGAAACCTGTATGCCGGAGCAATTGCTTATATTGGATTTGACGGAAATATTGATTCATGTATTACGATTCGAACAGCGATCATAAAAGATGGTGTTGCCTATGTCCAGGCAGGAGCGGGGATCGTCGCTGATTCAGTTCCTGAACATGAGTGGATGGAAACAGTTAACAAAGCAAGCGCCTTAATTCAAACAATCCAATTAGCTGAAGAAGCTTTCGATAAGGAGGATATTCATGTTTAAACAACTTTTAAATAAATGTATCAACGGTAAGGTATTAACAGAAGAAGAAAGCTATCAAGTGATGGATGTTATTATGTCTGGCGATGCAACTGCAAGTCAAATTGCAAGTTTGCTTTCAATCCTTCGTTTTCGCGGGGAAACAGTCGACGAGATGACCGGCTTTGCGAGAGCGATGCGAGAGCATATGATGCAACTAGATTATGAGAGTGATCAAGTGATTGATACATGCGGAACAGGTGGGGACGGTGCTTCTACCTTTAATATTTCAACTGCATCAGCAATTGTTGTTTCTTCCCTAGGAATAAAGGTAGCGAAACATGGAAATCGAGCAGTTTCTTCAAAAAGTGGTAGTGCCGATGTTCTAGAGTATTTAGGTGTTGAAATACAATCAACTCAGGAAGAAGCGAAAGAGGCTTTAAACAAACGAAATATGAGCTTTTTGTTTGCACCAATCTACCATGCAGCGATGAAGCATGCGGTTACACCAAGACAGGAAATTGGGTTTCGAACCATTTTTAATCTATTAGGGCCAATGGCAAACCCGGCTAGATGCAAAAAACAGGTATTGGGAGTTTATTCAACAGACTATGCTGAAAAAATGGCACATGCCCTTGAGAAGCTTGGTTCTGAACATGTTTTATTTGTCTCAGGTCGTGATGGACTAGATGAATGCAGTATAACAACTGAAACAGATATAGTGGAATTAAAAGATGGCGAGATTACAAGATTTGTCCTCTCTCCTGAGGATTTCGATCTTCCTCGTGGAAACATGAAGGATATCCAAGTTTCTTCTGTTGTAGAGAGTGCAAACCTGTTGCGGGATGTTTTATATAGTAACGCTAATCAAAGTGCAACGAATATTGTTTTATTAAATGCTGGAGCAGCGATTTATATTTCAGGAAGAGTAAACAGTATTCGTGAAGGTGTTGAGATGGCAAGAGAAGCAATTGTAACTGGAATTGCTAGAAGTCAATTTGAACAACTAAGAAGTCGAGAGGTGGAATACTATGCTAAATAAAATCCTTGAACAAAAGAAAAAAGAAGTGGAAAGCATAAACTATCCTGAAATTGATTGTGTGATTGAAAGAAAGTCATTATATGATGCACTTTCTAATCCAAATCGTTCACTGGGCATCATTGCTGAGGTGAAAAAGGCATCACCATCAAAGGGTGTAATACGCGAGGATTTTCATCCTGTCTCCATCGCAGCTGAATACGAGGAAGCAAGAGCAGATGCCATTTCAGTTTTAACAGATGAACCATTTTTTCAAGGTTCAATAAAATTTTTAATGGATATTAAGAAAAAAGTTAACATCCCTGTGTTACGTAAAGATTTTATTGTTGATGCAAAGCAAATCAAACAAAGTGAAAAAATCGGGGCGGATGCTATATTGCTAATTGGGGAAGCGTTAGCCCCCAATCAATTACATGAGTATTATTGTGAGGCCTATGAAAGGGGCTTAGAGTGTTTAGTTGAAGTCCATTCACGGGATACAGTGGAACAGGTTTGCAGCATATTTACCCCGAAAATTCTTGGCATCAATAATCGGAATTTAAAAGTATTTGAAACTTCAATTATCCATACAGAAGAAATTGCGAAGGAGGCTCCTTCAGAAAGTCTTGTCGTAAGTGAAAGTGGAATTCACACTACGCAGGATATTAAAGACATCATTCGTTATGGAGCAAAGGCTGCCTTAATCGGAGAAGCTTTTATGCGCGCAAAGTCCCCTGGAATCGGGATTAAGCAAATGTTTGGAGAGGTTCCACATGCCACAACCTCTCATTAAATATTGCGGGAATAAATCTTTTGAGGATGTAGCGGTAGTTGCAAAAAGCAGAGCTAATTATATCGGTTTTATTTTTGCAAATAGTAAACGTAAAGTTAATCCAGTTGATGTAAACAACTGGTTGAATAAAGTAAATATGCGTGATAAAAAAACGGTCGGGATTTTTGTGAATGCGGACCTAATAGAAATAGAAGCGGTATTGGCAAAAGTCTCATTATCCGTTATTCAATGCCACGGTACAGAATCGGTTGATTTTATTCAACAAGTAAAGAACAAAACGGGCTTACACGTATGGAAGGTTATTCATCATGATGTGCAAGGTATTCAGGAGATGAAGGAGTTTGCTGGTGTTGCTGATGGATATGTCATTGATACAAAGGTTGCGAATATGTGGGGTGGCTCTGGTGTTTCATTTGATTGGAAATCCATCCCGTATTATCAGCAGGAAGCAAGAATTCAAGGTGTTCCTTGTTTCATAGCGGGCGGAATCGATTCGAACAATATCGAAAAACTTCTTAGCTATGAAATTGATGGATTTGATATCTCCAGTGGAATTGAACTTGAAGGTAAAAAAGATGACACCATCATACAAACTATAGAGAAATGGGTGGATAAATGTGTTGAACGTACCAAATGAAAATGGTAGATTCGGTGATTTTGGGGGTAAATTTGTCCCTGAAACATTGATGAAGCCATTAGAAGAAATCGAAGAAGCGTTGGAAGAAGCATACCGAGATGAGGAGTTTCATAACGAATATATTCGTATTTTAAAAGAATACTCAGGCAGACCAACAGCACTTACATATGCTGATCATTTAACGAAAGAACTTGGCGGAGCTAAAATCTACTTGAAGCGTGAGGACTTAAACCATACCGGAGCTCACAAAATCAACAACGCAATCGGTCAAGCTCTCCTTGCAAAAAGAATGGGAAAGAAAAAAATTATCGCTGAAACAGGAGCTGGTCAGCACGGTGTAGCTGCTGCGACAGTTGCAGCTAAATTTGGTTTGGAATGTAAGGTATTCATGGGTGTGGAGGACATTGAAAGACAAAAGCTTAATGTATTCCGAATGAGACTTTTAGGTGCTGAGGTAATTCCAGCTACTAGTGGTAACCAAACATTGAAGGATGCAACAAACGAAGCAATTCGTTACTGGGTGCAGCATTGTGAGGATCACTACTATATGATCGGTTCGGTTGTAGGTCCCCATCCATATCCAAAAATGGTCCGTGATTTCCAACGAATTATTGGTGATGAAGCAAGAGAACAATTCCTAAAGCGTGAAAACGAGCTGCCAACTGCAGTTGTTGCCTGTGTAGGTGGGGGAAGTAATGCGATGGGTATGTTTTATCCGTTTTTAAAAGACGATGTTCGCTTAGTTGGTGCTGAGGCAGCTGGTAAGGGTGTTGACACATCCTTACATGCAGCAACGATTACGAAAGGAACAAAAGGAGTCATCCATGGTTCACTCACTTATCTGCTTCAGGATGAGCACGGTCAAATTACTGAACCATATTCCATTTCTGCTGGACTAGATTATCCAGGAGTTGGTCCTGAACATGCTTATCTTGCCGATAGTGGACGAGTTAAATATGAAAGTATATCAGATAAAGAAGCAATTGATGCCTTACAAATGCTAACTCGGGTTGAAGGGATTATTCCGGCAATTGAATCTGCACATGCGATGGCAAAAGCAATCCAAATGGCGAAAGAAATGTCACCAGAAGAATCTATTCTCGTTTGTTTGTCCGGTCGAGGTGACAAAGATGTCCACTCACTCATGACGTACCTAGAAGAAGGAGGAGCTACTAATGAACACAACCTTTACGAACCGATTACCCAAGGCTGAAAAATTATTTATTCCTTTTATCGTTGCAGGTGATCCACATCCAGATGTGACAATTGAAATCGCGCTTTCCTTACAAGAGGCAGGCGCTTCCATCCTTGAACTAGGAATTCCATATTCTGACCCATTAGCAGATGGACCTGTTATTCAAAGAGCCTCTGCACGGGCATTAAAAAATGGGGTTACATTGGAAAATTCGATGAATCTCGTAGCGAAAATGAGAAAAAAAGGGTTAAAAATTCCTGTAATTATCTTTACCTATTATAATCCTGTGCTACAATTAGGAGAAGAAAACTTTTTCGCTTTAGCGCGACAAAATGGTATTGACGGATTACTTGTACCAGACCTTCCTTTTGAGGAAAGTGAAGACCTCAGAAGAAAATGCGAGAACGAGGGACTGAAATTTATCTCTCTAGTGGCACCAACCTCTTCAAGTCGAATTGAAAAAATCGCCTCACATGCACAAGGGTTCCTATATTGCGTATCGTCCCTTGGTGTTACAGGTGTTCGAAATTCACTGAATAATGAGGTATACTCATTTTTACAAGAGGTAAAACGCTATAGTCATGTACCTGTAGCAGTCGGGTTTGGTATCTCCAATTCTACTCAGGTAGAAGCACTTAAGGACCATTGCGATGGGGTAATCATGGGAAGTGCCCTCATCCAAAAGATTGAAGAATATCTACCTGAATTAGTGAATGAAGAAACAAGAGCCACCGCCTTATTCCATTTCAAAAATTTTGTAAGTGAAGTATTAAATCCTATCAACAATCAAGAGGTGTAGCTTGAGATGAATATCAAGGAACAGCTATTAGATCTAAAACCATATCAACCAGGAAAACCAATTGAAGAAGTAAAACGGGAATATGGATTAGAAAAAATTGTGAAACTAGCTTCAAATGAAAATCCATATGGATGCTCAGACAAAGCAAAGGAAGCAGTAAAAAACAGCTTAGATACATTTGCAATTTATCCTGATGGCTATGCAACAAAATTAAGAGAAAAGCTTGCAAAGCATTTAGGTGTAGATGGCACACAGCTTCTTTTTGGTAATGGGTCTGATGATGTCATTCATATTATTACAACTGCATTACTTGCGCCTGGAAAAAATACAGTAATGGCGAATCCATCATTTTCTCAGTATAAGCATAATGCCATTATTGAAGGAGCTGAGGTTCGTGAGGTTGAGCTAATTGATGGCCATCACGACCTTGATGGAATGCTCGGGCAAATCGATGAGAATACGGAAATTGTGTGGGTATGCTCGCCAAACAACCCATCAGGAGTGTATGTGAGCTCAGAAAAACTTCATGCCTTTTTAAAACAAGTTCCAAGTCATGTTCTAATTATTATGGATGAAGCTTATTATGAGTTTGCAGCAAATGAACAGGATTATCCGAATACAGTTGCCCTTTTAAATGACTATCCAAATCTTCTCATTTTAAGAACTTTTTCGAAGGCATATGGATTGGGTGGACTACGTGTAGGTTATGCCATCGGAAATCAAGATTTTATTAACAAAATTGAACCTGTACGTCAGCCGTTTAATTCAAATCGTGTTGGTCAGATAGCAGCATCTGCTGCATTGGATGATCAAGATTTCATTGCAGCCTATGTTGAAAAAAATAAAAATGGCATGCAGCAATTCTATACATTCTGTGAGGAAAATGATTTATCTTATTTTCCATCTTTCGGGAATTTCATCTTGATTAATTTTGAACAACCTGGGGACGATGTGTTTCACTATTTATTGGAGCGAGGCTTCATTGTTCGTTCTGGAAATGCTTTAGGCTATCCAACTAGCGTTCGAATCACAGTTGGCACAGAGGAACAAAATAGTGAACTCATAGCATTACTTACAGAAATGCTAAAAAATCAAAAGAACTAAGACTATGGGGGTCGAACGTAACCCCCATTATGTTTTTCTATATTCGGTGGTGATGAAATGAAGGTAAATGTGCTTGTGATTGGACTTGGCTTAATTGGAGGTTCAATCGCGCTAGCAATTAAGAAAGAACATCCTGATGCGCTCATTTACGGTTTTGACAGTAATAAAGAATCATCACTACTAGCCAAAACATTGAAAGTGATTGATGAAGCTGTATTTGAGTTAGAGGAAGTCGTACATACATGTGACTATATTTTTATATCGGTTCCGGTCAAACAAACCGTTGACATTATACATGAACTTAGTTCCTATGAACTAAAAAATGATGTCATTGTGACAGATGTGGGAAGTACGAAACAACAAATCGTACAAATTGCAGAATCCATTTTTGGAAATCTTGGTGTAACATTTGTCGGTGGACATCCGATGGCTGGTTCCCATAAAAGCGGGGTAGTTGCTGCAAAGGAACATTTATTTGAAAATGCATTCTATATTTTTACCCCTCATGATGAGGTCAATTCAAGTAAATTAGCTGTTGAACAGTTAAAAGCCTTATTAATAGGAACGAAAGCAAATTTTGTAATTATGACTCCAGAAGAGCATGACCGTGTCGCGGGTGTGATTAGCCACTTTCCACATATTGTGGCTGCAAGTCTTGTTCATCAAGCTCAAAAATATGATAAGGTAAATGAGCTTGTCCGTCCATTAGCAGCAGGTGGTTTTCGAGATATTACTAGAATCGCATCTAGTAATCCATCAATGTGGCGTGATATTTTATTGCAAAATCGGAATGTATTGCTAGATCTTTTTGAAAAATGGATTGACGAAATGGAACAAATCCGTAATTTCGTGGCTAATGGCAATGGAGATCATATTTATGATTATTTTCTGGATGCCAAAAATTTTCGTGATGGACTTCCTACACGTGCAAAAGGTGCTATCCCTTCCTTCTATGATTTATATGTTGATATTCCGGACTATCCAGGTATTGTTTCTGAAATTACTGGACTTCTCGCACAGGAAAGAATTAGCATTACAAATATCAGAATTATTGAGACAAGAGAAGAAATCTATGGAGTGCTTAGAATTAGCTTCCAAAGTGATGAAGATCGTCAGAAGGCTAAGGTATGTATCGAAAGCAAGACAAGTTACGATACGTATAATGGATAATCGAAAAAACTGTTTTATAGGGGTGGTAATATGGATTCACTAAAGCTACGTACAAATATTGCAGGTTTAAATGGATCAATTGATATTCCCGGGGATAAATCGATATCCCATCGTTCGATTATGCTTGGAGCCATCGCACAAGGAAAAACGCTTGTGGATAACTTTTTGCTAGGGGATGACTGTTTAAGTACGATTAGCTGTTTTGAAAAATTAGGTGTAAAAATTACACAGGACAAGGATCATATCGAAATCGAGGGAGCAGGCTTCGATGGACTAAGTGAGCCAATTGAAGTATTAGATACTGGCAACTCAGGAACGACCACTAGATTAATGGTAGGTCTACTTTCTGGAGTGCCTATTCATACTTGCATAATTGGTGATGAGTCAATTGCAAAAAGACCAATGAAACGTGTTACTGAGCCACTTCGACAAATGGGGGCTAAAATTGACGGAAGAGAAGATGGTAATTTTACTCCATTAGCGATTCGTGGTGGCTCTTTACATGGAATTGAATATGTTTCTCCTGTAGCAAGTGCACAAGTGAAATCATCGATTCTTTTAGCAGGTTTAAATGCTAATGGTACTACTACTGTTACTGAGCCACATAAATCGAGAGATCATACAGAACGCATGCTACGTGCCTTCGGTTGCGAAGTTGAAGAGGACGGGCTTACTGTTAAGTTAAAAGGTGGTCAGAAGCTGAGAGGGACAAATATACAAGTTCCTGGAGATATTTCCTCTGCAGCATTTTTCCTCGTTGCAGGAGCGATTGTGCCAAACAGTCGAATAACGTTAAAAAATGTTGGAATGAACCCAACAAGAACTGGGATAATTGATGTTTTAGTTCAGATGGGAGCTCGTCTTCAGATTGAAAATGAAAGAATCAAGAATAATGAACCAATTGCAGACTTAACAATTCGGACCTCAGAGTTAAAGGGGATTGAAATCGGTGGTGACATTATTCCACGTCTTATTGACGAAATTCCAGTAATTGCCCTATTAGCTAGCCAAGCACAAGGAAAAACGGTTATCAAAGATGCAGCGGAATTAAAAGTAAAGGAAACAAATCGAATTGATACAGTTGTTGGTGAGCTTTCTATACTTGGTGCAGAAATTGAACCGTCAGATGATGGGATGATTATATATGGTGGAAAGAAACAATTGACTGGTGGCAAAGTACATAGTCATGGGGATCACAGAATTGGTATGATGCTTGCTATTGCAGCTTGTATTGCAAATGGTGAAGTGTCACTTTCAGATTCTGAATCTATTTCTGTATCATACCCAAGCTTTTTTGAACATCTTAATCTTTTAATAGAAGAAAATTAATGATTTTAGACCCATGGAAACGAAATTCCATGGGTTTTTAAGCGTTTATATGAATAACTAACATACAACCTCTACTTTTCGCATAGCTTGTCTTAAGAAGATTGTACACTAAAAGCGAAGGGGGAGGTTGGATGCCATATATATTAGAAAAAGCAAATGTCCTAAAGAATAATAAGGTCGTTACCTGCTCAATTCTTATAAAAAATCAACGAATTGATTATATGAACGAAAGCCTAAAAAGACTTTCTTTTATGAAAACGAACTTGTCACAATATTTATTAACACCTGGACATGTCATGATGAACTATTCCTTCACGAAGGAACAATCATTTCAATCTTTTAAAAATGAAATGACTGAAAATTATTTACAAAAAGGTTGTACAACCTTACTTGTTATGAGTGACGTGAAACATGAAAATGAAATTGCCAATACACTAAAGAAAACAAGACATTATCTATTAAACACCCCAATTGACTATTATTTAGGCATCCGTATTCCACTTGAAAGCTTAACGCCAGCTTTCCTTGTTGAATGTAGGCGAAAAAAAATTCCCGTTATTATCGTCACAATTAACAAAGTCGATGATTTATACAAGGTACCATGGGGCTGGATTAGGGAATCTTACCATTCCTATCAAATTCCAATCATCCCAGAGTGGAAGATGAAAGAAAAAGCCGTTTTTAATAACAGTCGACAGAAAATGATTTGGAGGGAGATTACCGAGGATAATCGAATACCGACAATCCCGGTTTGCCCAAGTGATGATGAGCCACTATCCATTGATATGTTAAAAAAGATTGGGATCTACCCTGATAAGGGCGATATTCGCGTTGGTGGAGAACTCAATTACAATCTATATGAACATGACTCAATAAGCTATTCAGTTGATGAAAAGCCAACTCTCGATTATCATAATCTTATACCTACTATCACCGTGCACAAGGGGAATTTTACAAAAGTAGACGCTAAGGTATATTTTCGTTCCGGTTTTGGTAATGAATGTAAAGTGAAAAAACCTGGTTACTTTGTATCTTCCTATGATAAGGACGTATTGGTGAATGAGAGATAGATAAGAGGAGTTAATAAATCATGCATAGAATAGAGGATGCAATTCAGCTAGTAGAAGATGGAAAGGTAGAAGAAGGGCTCAAAGCCTTAAAAAAGCTTAGAGAATACTCAAATGATGATGAGAAATACACAATCGCTGAGAATTATTTTAAATGGGGCTTTGTAGAGGATGCAAAAGAAATCGTTGAAGAATTAATATCACGATACCCTGACGAAGGCGAATTATTTGTTTTTTTAGCAGAAATCATGATTGACCTTGATATGGAAGAGGAAGCAATCGATATCTTAGAACAAATTGCCGAGGATGACCCCGTATACTTAGAATCCCTAGTTTTACAAGCTGATTTATTCCAAATGCAGGGTTTATATGAGGTTAGTGAGCAGAAGCTTCTGTTAGCAAAGGAAAAATCAGAAGATGAAACAATCATAGATTTTGCATTAGCCGAATTGTATTCAAGTCATGGCGAATACAATAAAAGTATCCCTTATTATGAGAAGGTATTGCAGGAAAATGACGAAATTGCAGGTGTAAATGTCAACGGACGAATTGCGGAAAGCTTTAGTACAACAGGTAAATTTGAAGAAGCTCTTCCGTATTATGAGGAAGCCATCAAAAAACAAGAAGATAGCAATACGTTGTTTGGTTTTGGTGTTACCGCTTATCAAGCGAAATATTATAAAAAAGCAATTGAAGTTCTTGATCGGCTAAAGGAACTTGATCCGGACTTTGGTTCTCTTTATCTATATCTTGCAAAGGCATATGAAGAAGAAGCAAGCTTCTCGGAAAGCTTAAAAGTATTATTAGAAGGGCTTGAGGTTGAATCATTAAACAAAGAACTGACTTTCTACGCTGGAAAAATATCTATGATGCTAGGTGATAAGGAAAATACGGAAAAATATCTTCGTGCAGCTGTAGCAATTGACCCAGGGTATGTAGAAGCAACTTTGCAGCTTTCAAAGTTTCTCATTCGTGAAGAAAGATTTGAGGATGTCGTGGAGTCCCTTGAATCCGTAATGAGCTATGGTGAGTATGATGAACGATTCGAGTGGGATCTCGGCCTTGCAAAAAATAAATTAGAACAATATTCGGATGCATTAAACCATTACCGTCATGCATATACTTCTTTTAAAGAAACTCCAGAGTTTTTAGAAGAGTTTGGTTATTTCTTAATCGAAGACGGTAAAAGACAAGAGGCAATCGAAGTATTTAAGGACCTCTTAAAGCTTGACCCAATGAAGTACGAGATTGAGGCATTAATTTCTGAACTTGAATAACATCATCAAAAAATGCGCCTTGGCGAATTTGCGCTGATTTTTAGGCCCAAAGGAAGTGGGCCATAAAGACATTGCCACAAGATGTGGCGTACTTAGTCTTTAATCTAACTGCTCGAAAAGCTTCCTCTGAAAAATAATGGCATCCGCCGAGGCATTAACTTTATTCAGCCGTGGTTTGAACTCCCACTGAATAATTTACTCCTTTTTCATTCTTCGCACTTACAGAAGTAGGGGACTTCTACTGAATAAAGTTAAATTTTCATGTTTAGAAGGATAATTTGATTTGAATGTTGAAGTATATCAGTATATTACTCAATACTAGCAGAGGAGGGAAGCATGCGATGACTACCCCTGTATCTGTCAACGAGAAAAAAGACTTTATTCGCTGGTTTCTGAATAATTATCAACTAAAGAGAAGAGAGTGTGTTTGGATTCTTAACTATTTAATGAGCCATGACCAACTCATGAAAAATGTCCACTTTGTTGAGCAAGCCCAATACTGCCCTCGAGGAATCATTATGTCGACGCATTGTGTTGATGATGTACCATTCCGTTTTTATAAGGAAAATGTCATGACTACTGATGCTGAAAAGTCATTTCATGATATTCGACTTAACAGGGAAGAAGAAATTTACATTCAACTTAATTTCAGATCCTCCTTCCATTCTCCGAATTATGTGGCTGTACTTGAAGAAAATCCATACATGCCGAAACATCTTCAGGTGAATGAACAGGATAAAGAGCTTGCGAAAAAGTTTCTTGAGGAATCCATTCAGTTATATCAAAAGGAGCATTTGTTAAAGCGGATTGATGAGGCGCTTGACAGACAGGATAAAACTGAGTTTCAGAGGCTGACTGAACAGCTTAAACAATTATAAAATTGTGATATGCATATTTGTAAGGGCTGACAGCGTGTCAGTCTTTTTTATTTATCCTAAATATGGTATGGTAGTTTGGAAGTTTAGCATTAAAGGCTACATAAAATAGTGATTTTATTTAAGTACAGCAAAAGGGAAGGAAGCATACATAATGAAATGGATAACGAAGGATATGGATGTCTATTTACAAGCAAAAGAATATGTTGATACAGCGGTTATTCCATTGATTCCAGTTTCGCTTGAAGGAAATTTAAAAAATACAGTTTCAATGGGAGAGTTCATCACCATTCTTTCTAATGAAGTAGAACGACAATTTAAAGGAAGAATCATATTATTTCCTGCCTTTACCTATTCAAATAGTGAAGAGCTAGAAATGGCGAAAAGTCGTTTAAATCAATGGACAAGCGATTTAATCGGCGGTGGTATGAAGCATACCATTTTTATCACATCTGATAGCAGCTGGAAGCAAGTAGAAGTTGATATAAATGGTTCACTTATTTGGCTGCCAACCTTACCTCTTGAATATGTAGAAGAAAAATACAAGCAAACGATGCTACAGGATCAAATGAAACAACTTGTTACATTATTTACGAACATCTGGCAAAAGTAATGTAAGCGCAAATACGCCAAGGATCATTTGGCTTTTATCGTTATGTGAAAATAATGTTTAAAAATTCCTAACTTTTCCTAAGAAAGTCACATAGTTGCCATTGTTTAGGCAAAACCTATTATTGACCTGTACCAAATATTGATATATCATGAGAATGTCCTAGTTTTAAATGTGTACAATTATGTCCGGAGTGGACTTAGCTTAGTATAGAGGGGGGAAAAAAATGAGCGAGAACAAACAAAGGGTTTCAAGACGTCAATTCTTAAACTATACACTAACAGGTGTAGGTGGTTTCATGGCAGCTGGGATGTTAATGCCTATGGTCCGCTTTGCAATTGACCCAATACTTCAGCCTGAAACTGAACATGATTTGGTACAAGTGGTGAGTGTTGATAAGATAACAAATGAACCTCAAAAATTTGATTTTAAAATAAATCAAGTTGATGGATGGTATGAATCAGACGTTTCAACATCAGCATGGGTTTATAAAAATGATAGCGGCGACATTGTTGCACTATCACCAGTATGTAAGCACCTTGGTTGTGCAGTTTCTTGGGCTGAGGATCCAGCTAACCCAAATCGTTTCTTCTGTCCTTGTCACTATGGTTTATATGAAAAGGATGGCATGAACGTGCCTGGTACACCGCCAATGGGTCCATTAGATGTGTATGAAAGTCAAGTAAAAGAAGGTTATTTATATTTAGGAAAAGCAAAGGCACATCCTGGAGGAGGGAAGTAATCAATGTTAAATAAGATTTTTGATTGGGTAGACGAACGACTTGATATTACTCCTCTCTGGGCAGATATTGCAGACCACGAGGTTCCTGAGCATGTAAACCCAGCGCATCATTTCAGCGCGTTTGTTTATTGCTTTGGAGGACTAACATTTTTTATCGTCGTCATCCAAGTACTATCTGGTATGTTTTTAACAATGTACTATGTACCAGATATCATCAATGCATGGAATTCTGTATATTATTTGCAAAACGAAGTAGCTTTTGGACAAATTGTTCGTGGAATGCATCACTGGGGAGCGAGTCTTGTAATCGTTATGATGTTCTTACATACCCTACGTGTATTTTTCCAAGGTGCGTATAAAAAACCACGTGAGCTAAACTGGATTGTTGGAGTATTAATTTTCTTTGTAATGTTAGCTCTTGGTTTAACAGGTTACCTTTTACCTTGGGACATGAAAGCGTTATTCGCAACGAAAGTTACAATTCAAATTGTTGAAGCAACACCAATATTAGGGCCTTACTTAAAGACTTTAATTGCAGGACACCCTGAAATAGTAGGTGCACAAACATTAACACGTTTCTTTGCGATTCATGTATTCTTCTTACCAGCAGCATTATTCGGTTTATTAGCTGCCCACTTTATCATGATTCGTAAACAAGGGATATCAGGTCCATTGTAGGATGTAGTTATACTTTGATTAAATATGTAAAAAACTCTTTTGAATGAAAATTCTCTAAAAAGGAGGGGACCGATTATGCATCGCGGAAAAGGTATGAAATTTGTTGGGGACTCCCGTATTCCGGTAAGTAATAAAAAGCATATTCCGAAGGATTACTCCGAGTATCCTGGAAAAACAGAAGCATTCTGGCCAAACTTCCTATTAAAAGAATGGTTAGTTGGTTCTGTTTTCTTAGTAGCCTTTTTATGTTTAACAGCAGCACACCCATCACCACTGGAAAAAGTCGCTGACCCTACTGCGGCAGGATATATTCCTTTACCAGACTGGTATTTCTTATTCATGTATCAATTGATCAAGTACACATATGCATCTGGTGATTATAATGTAATTGGTACGCTAGTTATTCCAGGTCTTGCTTTTGGAGCACTTTTACTTGCACCATTCTTAGATCGTGGTCCAGAACGTAGACCATCTAAGCGTCCAATTGCTACAGGTATGATGCTTTTAGGATTTGCTGCTGTTGCTTACTTAACTTGGGAATCTGCAGCTCAAGTTGACTGGGAAGCAAGAGCTGAATCTGCGAAAATCGTAGCAGAGGCAGAAATCGATAAGGAATCTGAAGGATACTTATTATATCAAGAAAAAGGTTGTATTGGATGTCACGGCGGTGAACTAGAAGGTGGCCCTGCAGGAAAGGCGTTAGTTGATAACGGACTATCAGCTGAAGAAATTGCAGACATCGCAGTAAATGGTCAAGGTGGCATGCCTCCTGGTATGTTTGAAGGAACTGATGAAGAATTACAGAAGCTTGCTGAATTTATTTCTGGTGTAACTTCTAAATAACAAACAAAAAGCTGACTTTTCGAGTCGGCTTTTTTTATTAGAATTATTCTATTTTTACCTTGACAAGGTACCCGTTTTTAAGAGAATCTTGAGGTAAGAAAAAAGGAAAGTTGGTACATAGATGAAGTGGATTACATATTTAATGGGGCAACGCTGGGTACTTTGGATTTTGTTACTTATTAATATTCCAGGTACCATATACGGTTATATTTGGTATGAAAGCCAACTCAACAATACACCACCAAAATTTTTAATCTTTGTTCCTGATAGTCCAACAGCAAGCTTATTTTTTTGTTTTGTATTAATCGCGTTTTTACTAAGGCGGAATTGGCCGCTTATCGAAGCGTTGGCAATCGTTACCCTTTTTAAATACGGGATTTGGGCAGTTATCATGAATATTCTAACTTATTTTGTTGATGGGTTGAATATTTGGGGTTATATGCTCATTTTTTCTCACCTAGGAATGGCGATTCAAGGGTTATTATATGCTCCGTATTATCGCATAAAACCAATTCATTTGGTGATTGCAGCTGTATGGACCTTACATAATGATGTAATTGATTACGTTTTCTTTATGATGCCGAGTTATAGTATGTTGGATCAATACATCCCACAGATCGGCTACTTTACATTTTGGTTAAGTATGGTTTCCATCTTAATTACCTATATTCTTTGTATAAAAAAAGATCGCTATCAACTAGACATACGCTAAAAACTTGGTCTACTCTTGTCCAATCTATCATACATTTTAATAGATGTTTGAGGAGGGACAAGTATGAAAATTTCTAGAATAATATGCATTCTTTGTTTTATAGTTATGATTTACCCTATATCCATAAACGCTGCCTCCAACGAAGAGAACTGGGAGAAGCTTGATCAAATTTCTGATCAGGCATTGCAAATGGTGAAGCAAGAAAGATACGAGGATGCTAAGCAATTATTAACACATTTTTCAAATGAATTCATACGTATGAATCAGCGGGACCAAACATTTTCAATGGAAGAGCTTAGGATTATTACGTTAACTCATGATTCAGCATATGAAGCAATTACATCTACTTCGCATAGCTTTGAAGAAAGAATCAATCGAGTTACCCAATTTCGTTTGGTAGTGGATGCGATGAGGTCAGAGCATCAGCCAATGTGGACGGAAATGGAAGATTCGATTATGACAACGTTTGGGGAAATGAAGGAGACTGTTGAAGAAGGGGATAATGAAACATTTAATCACCTGCTAACTATCTTTCTATCAAAATATAATATGATTCATCCGAGTATTACAGTAGATATCACACCACAGGATGTTCAAAAAATAGAATCGCATATTGCGTTTTTAGATACTTACCGTAATGAGGATCTGAAGGCAACTACTAGAATCCAGCAGCTTGATCAAATGGAGTTAGATCTAAAAAACATGTTTGAACGGATGACAGAAGATGACGCCGACCCGTCATTGATTTGGGTGATGATCTCAACAGGGGGAGCCATCATTCTTACATTAATCTATGTTGGATGGAGAAAATATAAAGGTGACAAGCAAAAACGCCAAAAACAAAGAGATTACGAAGATCGCTGACAGTGGGACAATACCCACTGTTCATTTTTTAACTTTAGTCAGTCGGAGTTTAAACCCGACTAATTAATGTTAAAGCCTCCGGCGGAGACATGCGATTTTAAAAGGAAATTTTTCGAGCTTAAGATCAAAGACTAAGAACGC
>NZ_JBALOQ010000016.1:54033-105573 GCF_036962705.1 Bacillus sp. JJ1562 | reverse complement strand
GTGACCCACCTCGTGTGGGGCTAAAAAATCTGGGCGCAAATACGCCAAGTCGTATTTGATATTAATTTTTTGTAAGCAAGACAATTGACAATAGGTCGGACTCTAACTAAAATTAAAGTATACTATAGTTTGGAGGATAAAAAATGATTCTAGTTTATTTTGCTTTGATCATTATCATTCCGATATATGCACAAATCAAAGTAAAGAGTGCATATAAGAAGTATTCGCAAATTTCATCTTCGTCAGGAATGACAGGTGCGGAAGTAGCAAGAAGAATACTTGATCAAAATGGTTTATATGATGTAAGAATCGAAGAAACACCTGGTGTACTTTCAGATCATTATGACCCAAGATCAAAAGTTGTTCGATTATCAACAAACAACTACTACGGTAACTCAATTGCAGGTGCGGCAGTAGCTGCCCATGAAGTCGGACACGCGATTCAAGACCAACAAAATTATGCATTCCTTCGTGTCCGTCATGCACTTGTACCGGTAGCGAACATTGGTTCAAACTTTTCATGGATTTTAATCATTGCAGGTATGATTTTCACAATTCCAAGCTTAATGCTATATGGAATTATTTTTATGGCAGCGGCAGTGTTATTCCAGTTAGTTACACTACCAGTTGAATTCAATGCCTCATCAAGAGCGATGAGCGAAATCGTCTCAGCAGGCATCATAAGAAACGATGAAGAGCGCGAAACAAAGAAAGTTCTAAACGCAGCAGCACTAACCTACGTTGCAGCAGCTGCAGTAGCGGTACTAGAACTATTGAGATTGATCTTAATGTACACAGGAATGGCTCGTTCAGAAGAATAAACATGGAAGCCGGTTACCTAAAGGATAACCGGCTTTTTATCTGTGTTTTTTTCGCATTTTGGCTAGCCTTTCAGCTTGCTGAAAGGCGTGTGAAGCTTGTGGATTCAGACGAATGAGCTAAAATTCCTTTTTCTTCCCGATAATCACCGTTCAATCGGCTTTTTATTCTCATCCAACGTAAACCCTTCCCCAAGCACATCGTGGACATCACTAACTGAAACAAAAGCATGTGGGTCTACAGAGATTATCACCTGCTTTAAACGTCCAACTTCACTTCTTCCGACAACACAATATAAAATATTCTTCTCCTGCTTCGTATACGAACCCATTCCCTTTAAGATCGTTACTCCTCGTTCCATCTCATGTAAAATCTTTTCAGCAATCTCACTATTCTTTTCTGAAATAATCATAGCGCCTCTTGCAGCATAGGCTCCCTCCTGCATAAAATCAATTACCTTTGCCCCAATGAATACAGCAAGTAACGTGTACATTGCCTCACGATAAGATAGATAGAAAATTAGAGAAACCGTAATAACAACCGCATCAAATAAAAACATTGTCCGCCCCATTGGCCAGCCAACATATTTTCGAACAAGCCTAGCAATAATATCAACCCCACCAGTTGTACCGCCATATCGAAAAGTAATTCCAAGACCAACACCAATAAATACTCCCGCAAATAATGCTGCCAGCATTAAGTCTCCATCAAGTGGAATATCAAATTGATAACGTTGAAAGAACCATAAAAAAATTGAAACACTTATAGTACCGATAAGTGTATAATAAAATGCAACACGACCGAGTAGCTTCCATCCTAGAAAAAACAGTGGTACATTTAAAATCAAATTCGTATAGGACGGATCAATATTAAATAAAAAATAAAGCAAAAGTGTAATTCCCGTAAATCCGCCTTCTGCTAGATTATTTTGCATATTAAAATGCACAATTCCAAATGAAAAGATGGCGGATCCCAACAAAATGAAAATAACATTTTTTATGGAGAACTTCAAAGTAATATACCCCCGAAATAGTAATAATTGCCACTTCATTATAAAGTATGGTTGAAAAACAAACAAATCATGTCGTATAAAAGAATTATTTGTCAAAACTCTATAATTTAAGCTAACATAGGAATAGAAACGATAGAGGTGATAACTATGGCGGATAAAACGATGAAACAGCTGCAACAGGAAGTAGATGAGTACATAGGCCAGTTTAAAGAAGGCTATTTTAGCCCGCTTGCATTACTTGCAAGGTTAACAGAGGAATTAGGAGAACTTGCGAGAGAAGTCAATCACTACTACGGTGAAAAGCCTAAAAAAGATACCGAAACGCAAAAAAACATGGCTGAGGAATCTGGTGACCTATTATTTGTTCTGATTTGTCTTGCAAATTCCTTGAACATTGACCTAGAAGACGCACATAATACAGTTATGAACAAATTTAATACAAGAGATAAAGATAGATGGACACGTATTGACTCTAACAAATAAAGGGGAAGACAACATGGATACAATTAAAATCGTAATTGCTGGTCCAAGGGGTAGAATGGGAAAAGAAGCAGTTGCCCTTGTTCAAGCAACAGAGCATTTTACGCTTGTTGGTGTGATCGATCATAAAAATAATGGTCAGTCATTAAGTGATGTAGAAGGTTTCTCAAATGTAGATGTTCCTATTTTTACGGATATTTTAGAATGCTTCTCTAAAGCAAAACCAGATGTGTTGATTGATTTAACTACACCTGAAACGGGTAAATACCACACTGAAGTAGCCATTGAACATGGGGTTCGTCCTGTAGTTGGCACGACAGGCTTCACTAAAGAAGAATTAGATAGACTGTCAATTATGGCGGAGGAACGTAAAGTAGGTGCAATTATCGCTCCTAATTTTGCAGTTGGTGCCGTGCTAATGATGAAATTTTCACAAATGGCTGCTAAGTACTTTCAAGACGTGGAAATTATTGAGCTTCACCATGACCAAAAACTTGATGCGCCATCAGGAACAGCTGTGAAGACAGCAGAACTGTTAACAACAGTTAGGGAATCAAAGCAGCAAGGGCATCCTAATGAAAAAGAAACCATCCAGGGAGCTCGCGGTGCTGAGTACGATGGAATTCGCATACATAGTGTACGCTTACCGGGACTTGTCGCACATCAAGAAGTGATGTTTGGTGGTAATGGACAAATGCTCTCCATTCGTCATGATTCCTTCAACCGTGCTTCTTTCATGTCAGGAATTAAATTATCTGTTGACACCGTAATGAATCTTGATGTTTTAGTGTACGGGTTAGAAAATATCATCGAATAAGGGGATGCAAAACAATGAAAATCGCTTTAATTGCACACGATAAAAAGAAAACAGACCTTGTACAATTCTCAACAGCTTATATATCAATTCTAGAACAGCATGAATTGTTCGCGACTGGAACAACAGGCTTGCGCATTTCTGAAGCAACGGGATTAAAAATCCACCGTTTTCAATCTGGCCCACTAGGCGGTGACCAAGAAATAGGTGCGATGATTGCACAAAATCAAATGGATATGGTGATCTTTTTTAGAGACCCATTAACTGCTCAGCCACATGAACCAGATGTTACCGCATTGATTAGACTATGTGATGTGTATTCAGTTCCATTAGCAACTAATATGGGAACGGCAGAGGTACTAATTCACGGACTTGAAAAAGGATTTTTTTCATGGCGTGAAATCATCCGTGACAGACAAGAAGGCGCTAATCTATAAGCCTTCAAAACCATAAAAGATGTACATATTTGGATTTAACTAAAAGTGGGAGATTGTAATGAAACTTAAAATCGGGATAACCTGTTACCCATCAGTTGGGGGTTCGGGTATCGTAGCGACAGAGCTAGGGAAGCTACTTGCAGAAAAAGGACATGAAATTCATTTTATTACTTCAAGTCTTCCGTTTCGTCTAAACAAAATCTATACAAATATTTATTTTCATGAGGTGGAAGTGAATCAATATTCAGTTTTTAAATACCCACCTTATGACCTTGCATTAGCAAGTAAAATGGCAGAGGTTACAAAAAGGGAGAAGCTTGATCTTTTACATGTACATTACGCAGTTCCACATGCAGCATGTGCCTATTTAGCGAAGCAAATGGTTGGAGGGGATGTAAAGATTGTAACCACCCTTCATGGCACAGATATTACAGTTCTCGGTTATGACCCATCTCTAACTGAATTGATTCGGTTCGGAATTGAACAATCAGATGCAGTGACGGCTGTCTCAAAATCACTAGTTGAGCAAACCTATGAATTAATTGAGCCGAAAAAAGAGATTAAAACGATTTATAATTTTGTGGACGAGAAAATTTACTACAAACGGAATGTAACTAATTTACGAAAACAGTATGGGATCGAGGAAGATGAAAAAATCATCATCCATGTTTCCAATTTTCGAAAGGTAAAGCGAGTTCCAGATGTTGTTCATGCATTTAACCTGATTCAAAAAGAAGTAAAATCTAAGCTATTATTAGTTGGTGATGGACCGGAATTAACCACTGCCTGCAAATTAATTAACAAATTCGGACTGGGTGATAAAGTTCTCCTTTTAGGAAAACAAGAAAATCTCCCAGAACTTTATTCAATTAGTGACTTAAAGCTATTATTGTCTGAAAAAGAAAGCTTCGGACTAGTTTTAATTGAAGCAATGGCTTGTGGGGTTCCAACAATCGGGACAAATGTGGGCGGCATTCCAGAGGTTATTGATGAAGGTGTAGATGGCTATATTTGTGAGCCTGGCGATATTGAAGACATCGCAAACAAATCCATCGCATTATTAAAGAATTCTAACTTACATAAAAAAATGTCTAAACAGGCAATCAGATCTGTTCAACAAAAGTTTAATTATGAGCGAATTGTAAATGATTATGAGGATTTATATTATTCTATCCTTGCGAATAAACGTTGATAGGGGCTTTCGATTATGGATGGACCTTTTGTAAAAGCAAAAGCAATTCTTAAAACTTTACATAAAAACGGCTATCAGGCTTATTTTGTCGGTGGTTCAGTCCGTGATTATCTTTTACAAAGACCAATTGGTGATATCGATATCGCAACTTCTGCACGACCAGAACAAATAATGACTATATTTCCAAAAACCATTGATGTTGGTGCGGTTCATGGTACGGTGATTGTTTTACATAAGGATGAACAATATGAGGTAACCACATTCCGAACCGAGGAGGGGTACGATGATTTCCGGAGACCTTCTCATGTAGAATTTGTCACCTCCCTTCACGAAGATCTAAAAAGAAGAGACTTTACAATGAACGCGATTGCCATGACGATTGATGGAGACATCATCGATCCTTTCGGTGGAAAGAAAGCGATTGAAGAGAAACGAATTCAAACAGTAGGTAACCCTAACGAACGTTTTTTTGAAGATGCATTAAGGATGATGAGGGCTGTTCGATTTTTAAGCCAATTGTCCTTTTTGTTATGTAAGGAAACGGAGTTAGCCATCAAGGAAAATGCGTCATTACTAAAAAAGATTTCAGTTGAGCGGATTACAATAGAATATGAAAAATTACTTAGTGGTCCAAGCTGCCAAGCTGCAATTCCAATCTTAATAAACACCAAGTTATATCAATATATACCTGGTTTAGCTGAGGAAACTCACCATTTAGAACGCTTCTCCTTATATAAATGGAATCAACTTCAAGAAAGAGCTGAGTATTGGACACTTGTTTGTTATTTATTGAACAAAGAAGATATAAAGGCTTTTTTACGACTTTGGAAGCTACCGAATAAAATAATTGAGCAAGCTGTTAAAAACATAGCTTGTCTTGAAAAAGTCTTGCAAAAGGGCTGGAACAAACGTCTTTTGTACGAATGTGGAGCAGATTGTATCCAACAGATTGAAAGAATTCTAGGAGTATTAGGTGTACATCAAGAAGTGTCCCCCTTTCAGGAATTTTGTAAATTACCCATTAAACAACGCTCTGATATACTGATTACAGGTGAAGATCTTTTACTCTGGTACAATCAAAAACCAGGGAAATGGGTAGCGGATCTTTATGAGAAAGTTGAAAATGGAATTCTGGAAAACAAAGTGGAAAATAACAAGGGAAAAATAAAGGAGTGGCTTCTATCATGCAATCAGAAATAAGAAAAAAATTGTTAGAAGTCTTCTCAAGTGCTAACGGAGAATTTATTTCTGGTCAAAAATTAAGTGAGCAACTTGGATGCTCGCGTACTGCCGTATGGAAGCATATTGAAGATTTAAGAAATGAAGGTTATGAACTAGAGGCCGTTCGAAAACTTGGATATCGAATCATTTCGAAGCCAGATAAAATTAGTGGCAATGAAATCCAGCTAGGTCTTGAAACTAAAAGTTTTGGGCGAAATATTCATTTTGAGGAATCCGTAACATCTACCCAAAAAATTGCACACAAATTAGCGTATGAAGGTGCTATCGAAGGTACTCTTGTTGTGGCAGAAGAACAGACTACAGGTCGTGGTAGATTAGATCGTGCCTGGTACTCCCCAAAACATACTGGAGTCTGGATGAGTATGATTTTAAGACCACAGATTCCACCATCACAAGCACCACAATTAACATTGTTAGCTGCAGTAGGTGTCGTCCAGGCGATTCAAGAGGTAACTGGGTTAGAGCCAGATATTAAATGGCCAAATGATATATTAATTCATCAAAAAAAAATTGTTGGCATCTTAACGGAGCTTCAAGCTGAAACAGATCGAATTAATTCAGTTATTATTGGAATTGGTATCAATGTGAATCAGGAATTGAGCCAATTTCCTGAGAGTCTACATTCCATAGCGAGTTCACTAGCAATTGAAAAGGGCGGAAAAATTGACCGAGCTAAATTAATTCAGGTGATATTATTAAAAATCGAAAAGCTGTATAAGGAATATTTACAGCACGGCTTTAAGGTTGTGAAGCTATTATGGGAAAGCTATGCGACAAGCATTGGGAAACAAATAATTGCTAGAACTCTTTCTGGTTCGATAGAAGGAAAAGCAATAGGCATCAATGAGGAAGGTGTATTGCTTCTTGAGGATGCTGCAGGGGATGTGCATCATATCTATTCAGCAGATATTGAACTTCCTAAAAAATAAAGTATAGAAAAAAATGTGAATTTTTTATATAATTCATAGTAATGGGTGGTATCCTTTATGGAACTGCACCAAAGCTTTATTTTTTACCAAAGTAATTGACAATTGTATTCTGCCTTGATCCATTGGACTGGGACAGAGGGATGAAATTTACCGAACTTATTCATGTTTAATCCTTCTTTCTCTTTTTGAAAGAAGGATTTTTTACTTCATAAAAACCATCAAGAATCGGTCTTTTCATCTCCTCTTTTAGGAAACTCAAGGAGAGTCTTGAGCAAGGCGACTTAAAGAAGGGTTGTTCACTTTCTAAAGCCAAAAGGAGGAAAAATGATGAAACAAACAACAGAATTTTTGAAAATGAAACAAACGAAAGAGCCAATCGTCATGCTGACAGCCTATGATTATCCATCTGCTAAGCTTGCGGAAGAAGCCGAAGTTGATATGATCCTTGTAGGTGATTCATTAGGGATGGTTGTATTAGGCTATGATTCTACAATACCAGTAACGGTAGATGATATGATTCATCATACGAAGGCCGTAAAACGTGGTGCTAAGGATACATTTATTGTAACAGATATGCCTTTTATGTCTTATCATGTTTCACGTTCTGAAACCTTGAAAAATGCGGCGCGGATTATTCAAGAGTCTGGTGCGCATGCTGTTAAGGTTGAAGGAGCAAAGGACGTCATCTATACGATCTCATCTTTAACAGATGCAGGAATTCCTGTTGTTGCTCATTTAGGGCTTACACCACAGGCAGTCGGTGTTTTAGGTGGATATAAGGTACAAGGAAAAGATGCAGAAAGTGCAAGGCAGCTAATCGAGGATGCGAAAAAAGTCGAAGAAGCGGGTGCAATAGCTTTAGTATTGGAATGTGTACCGAAACAATTAGGTGAAAAAGTGACAAACAGCATTTCGATTCCTACCATTGGAATTGGTGCTGGTAATCGGACAGATGGCCAGGTTCTCGTTTTCCATGATGTGATTTCATATGGGGTTGATCGTGTTCCAAAGTTTGTAAAACAATATGCTTCAGTGAATGAACCAATATTACAAGGAATTTCAAATTATGTAGCAGAGGTAAAAGCACATTCATTCCCAGAAGAAAAACATACGTACACAATGAAGGAAGAAGAGCTTGCTAGCCTTTATGGGGGAAAATAAACATGAAAGTTATCACATCAATCAAGGAAATGCAGCAATATATGAAATCTTTGAAGCAAAAGGGAAAAACAGTCGGATTCGTACCAACAATGGGGTATCTTCATGAAGGGCATTTAACCTTGATGAATAAGGCGAGAAGCGAAAATGATGTGTTAGCTGTGAGTATTTTTGTGAATCCACTACAATTTGGTCCAAATGAGGATTTTGATTCCTATCCACGTGATTTTGAAAGAGATCGAAAACTTGCAGAAAACAACGGTGTAGATGTACTGTTTCACCCAAGTACAGAAGAAATGTATCCAACAAAAATGTCTTTAACAGCACTCGTCCATTCAAGAATCAATGTATTATGTGGTAGACAGCGTAATGGTCATTTTGACGGAGTTGCCACTGTACTTGTCAAATTATTTAATATTGTACAGCCAGACCGAGCTTACTTTGGGTTAAAAGACGCACAACAGGTAGCAGTAGTCGATGGTTTAATCACAGATTTTAATTTCCCAATAATACTTGTACCGGTGGAGATTGTTCGGGAAGAGGATGGACTTGCGAAAAGCTCTCGTAATGTGAATCTAACTTCACAAGAGCGAGTAGAAGCACCAAGGCTATATGAAAGTCTCCAAATTGCAAAACGAGAAATAGACAAGGGACAACGAAATCCAAAAGTGATTAAAGAATTAATAAATAAACATATCACAGCACATACATCAGGAGTTATCGATTATGTCGAAATGTATAGTTATCCTGAGCTTGATGACCTTTCTGAGCTAACTGGAAAAATCATCATTGCTATAGCTGTCAAGTTTACAAATGCTAGACTTATTGATAATATTACTTTTGATGTAAAAGATATTTATTAACTTTTATTCTGCAGAATAAAGTTAATGCCTCCGGCGGATGCCACGATTTTTCAGAGGGGATTTTCGAGCTTGCTCTAAAAAAATCGGGCGCAAATACGCCGAGTCGCATTTGATATTCAAGGGGGAGCATCATGTTTCGTACAATGATGAACGCAAAAATTCACAGAGCACATGTTACAGAAGCAAACTTAAACTATGTAGGTAGTATTACGATTGATGAAGATATATTAGATGCAGTCGGAATGATCGCTAATGAAAAAGTTCAAATTGTAAATAATAATAATGGGGCTCGACTTGAAACATATATTATCCCTGGTGAAAAAGGAAGCGGTGTTTTTTGTTTAAATGGTGCTGCCGCTCGTCTTGTACAAGAGGGGGATGTCATAATTGTCATCTCGTATGCGATTGTACCTGAGGAAAAATTGGCAGATCACAAGCCAAGAGTAGCGATTATGAACGAAAAAAATCAAATTAAAGAATTAATCTTTGAAGAACCAGCTGCAACTGTTCTATAACTTTATTCAGTAAATCCCCCAACGTTACTAAGTGGGGATAGATGTTAATAGTTTCCAATTTATTTGTCGAATCAAACTTTGTCTGAATAAAGTTAAAGCCTCCGGCGGATGCCACAGATTTTCAATGGAAATTTTTCGAGAAAGCTCGAAAAAATCTGGGCGAAAATACGCCAAGGCGTATTTGATATAGAAACAACGCCCCCATTATGGGGGCGTTTGTGTTAGGAGGTGGCACCAATGAATAAACGCTTTGTCATAGTAGATCTAGAAACAACCGGGAACTCTCCAAAAAAGGGCGATAAGATCATACAGTTTGCAGCAGTCGTGATTGAAGATGGAGAAATCATTGAAAGATTTGCGACCTTCGTCAATCCGAAACAAGACATACCTGTTTTTATCGAGCAATTTACTGGAATTTCTAATGAAGTTGTTGCGAATGCTCCTGATTTTTCAATAGTTGCACCTGAAATTATTTCAATGTTTCAGGATTCCTATTTTGTTGCTCATAATGTCCCCTTCGATTACTCGTTTTTACAGGAAGAATTAGCACAATGTGGCTTTGAAAATTTTAATTGTCTTACCATAGATACGGTTGAACTATCTAGAATAATGCTTCCTTTAGCAGATAGCTATAAACTAGGACAGCTTGCGGAATCCCTTTCATTAACCCATGAAAATCCTCATCAAGCCGATAGTGATGCTGAAGTAACAGCTGAAATTCTCTTGAAAATTCTTCATAAAATAGAGGGACTACCACTTGTTACGGTTCAAAAGCTATACTCCCTATCGACTTATCTCAAAAGTGATATTCGTGAAATTTTAAGTGAGATTTTAGACGAAAAATTAAATCATGTGGAAAAGGATAAAAAATTTGAGATATACCGTGGTCTTGCACTTCATAAGAGAACCAAACAAAACGATAAACCAAAACAAAAAAGCAATATATATACAGAGATTTTTCACTCAGTAATACACGATTTTCCGTTTCGTCAAGGACAGCTAGAAATGGTGCAGACTATACAGCATGCATTGGAAACAAATCAGCATGCAATGATTGAAGCTGGGACTGGGATAGGAAAATCAATCGCATATTTGCTGCCAGCGATTTATATTTCCAAAGTGAAAGGTCGCTGCATGATTAGTACGAATACTCTTCAACTTCAACATCAGCTATTAGAAAAAGATATGGCAAAAATGAGAGAAATCCTTTCGTTTGATTTTAAAGTTGCGCTTTTAAAAGGAAGCGGGAATTACCTTTCTTTAAGAAAGTTTGAACAAATTCTTTACGAGAATACGGATAATTATGATGAAGTGTTAACAAAGGCACAAATATTAGTCTGGTTAACTGAAACAGAAACAGGGGATATTGACGAAATTAATTTACCATCAGGTGGTAAGCTTTTATGGGAACGAGTGAAATGTACTGTTGAAACTCCTGGATTTGAAGACTCAATTTGGGAAACAAAATGTTTTTATCAAAATGCAAAGAAAACGGCTGAAAAAGCTGATATCGTGATTACAAATCATGCTTTACTATTACATGATTTAGACAATCACTTTGAAATTCTCCCATCGTATAATTATTTAATCCTGGATGAAGCACATCACTTCGAAGCTCTAGCTAAACGACAGGTGGGCTTTCATATACATTATTTATCAATTCATTCAGTACTCATGAGAATTGGACTGCTTGAGACAAATGACTTGTTGGCAAAATCATCGAAACTTATGAAAAAAAATGGTTTCGATACTGATTCTTTTTTGAATGTAAATCAACTCATCAAGGATATAAGAGCATCAGTTAATGATTTTTTTCGAATGATACGCAGTCATGTCTTAATGCAGCAATCAGAAGAAAATGAAAAGAATCGAATACAATATATCCTTAATTCCGGGCATGAATCTGGTGAACACTGGCAGGAAGGGAATGAGCAACTCACAAAGCTTAGCATTTTAATAAAAGAACTTGTAAATAAAGTTCAATATCAAAAGGAACTCATGATCCAAAATAAGTCCTTGTTAACTCCATTACAAATTGGTTTATTCAATGATTATATATTGAGCGTCGATTTATTAGTGGAAAAGTGTACCATTATTGAAAGGATAATAGGGGACAAAAAGAATCAAATGACTTGGATTGAAATTGATCCAAAAGGACCTGTCAATTCAGCAACCCTCTATGCAGAGCCGACAGAAATCTCAGATTTATTAGCCGACAAATTTTTTGCTCATAAAAAAAGCGTAATTATGACTTCTGCAACGTTAACGGTTGATGATTCATTTACCTATATGGTTGAAAAGCTTGGCTTAAATGATTTTCACCCTATTACATTATCGATTCCGTCACCATTTGATTTTGAGCGTCAAGCAGCATTGATGGTGCCAACAGATGTACCACTAATCAATTCAGTTTCCCAGGATAAATTTGTTGATTCCATTTCAGCTCATATTACTCAAATTGCGAATAAAACGAATGGACGAATGCTTGTACTATTTACCTCTTATGAAATGCTGCAAAAAACATATATGAATTTAAAAAATACGGTTCAACTCGAACAATTTGTATTAATTGCGCAGAGTATAAGTGGTGGCAGTCGGGCAAAATTAACGAAGAATTTTCAAGCGTTTGATAAGTCGATTCTTCTTGGAACGAGCAGTTTTTGGGAGGGTGTTGATATTCCAGGTGAGGATTTAACCGCACTTGTTATTGTCAGACTACCTTTTACTCCACCAAATGATCCTATTTTCGCTGTCCGAGCTAAGGAGATTGAAGAAAAAGGAGGAAACGCCTTTAGTGATCTTTCGTTACCGGAAGCAATTATTCGTTTTAAACAAGGCGTTGGTAGGCTAATTCGATCTGAAAAGGATAAAGGAGTTATTTTTATTTTGGATCGTCGAATCGTAACAACAGGGTATGGAAAAAAGTTTCTAACATCAGTTCCAAAAATGAAATTTTTCCACAAACCACTTAGCGAACTTTTAGAGCATGTAGAGGAAAGGCTGTAGAGCGATTTTTTATTAAAAAAAGGACCTGTCAAATGACAGGTTAAGGCATGGGATTAGGAGTTTAATTTTTCATCAAAAGTCTATTGTGAATGGTAATACACCTGTTATAATGATGTAAGGCAACATAATGTAAGACAACTTCAACTGTAATGTTGTAGTACTACTATTGTTGCCGTATGCGAGAAATCGTATAAGTAGTAAAATTTGTGATGAATGAAGGGAGAGCTCTTTCTTGGAAAGTAAGATAGAAGTTCTATCGACTGTTAAAATTCAAAATACTCCAGATTTATATAAAATTGTTGATTTATTAAATCGTACATTAAAGCATGAAGATCTCATGTTTGGTCTTGCACTTGATCGAGACGATCAAAAAAAGTGCGTTTTTACAATTTATCGTACGTAAAGTAGTGGATAATATATGAAAAAATGGATAATTGGGATACTCGTCGTCCTCCTTGTTTTTATTATTTGGAGGGGAGTTAATATTTATCAATCGGCTCTTGAGCCTCTGGACAATGCTGAAGCAATAGGAAACGAAATAGCGCTTGAGAAGACTCCGATTGAAACAATTGAAGATAGTTATACATATTTTGGAACAAAAGCATATCAAGTTGTCATCGGAAAAAACGATGAAGGTGATAAAATGATTGCTTGGGTCCCGCAGAAAAAAGGGGAAATAGTAACACGCTTTGAACGTGATGGTATTACAGAAAAAGATGCTCTTGCTATTATCAAAAGTGAGCGTGACCCGCAAGAAATTCGTTCCGTTAAACTTGGACTTGAAGATAATATCCCGATATGGGAGATTATTTATATTGGTAGAGACAATCGTTTAACCTACCATAAATTGTATTTTGAAAATGGTAAATATCGAGATTCAATCAAACCATAATACGTGGAGGGAATACCATGAAGTTAGCAAACAGAGTAGCAGACTTAACACCTTCTTCAACACTAGCTATAACAGCAAAAGCAAAAGAATTGAAAGCAGCGGGTCATGATGTAATTGGACTTGGAGCAGGTGAACCAGATTTTAACACACCTGATTATATAATTGAAGCAGCCATAAAAGCAATGAAAGAAGGACATACGAAATACACTCCTTCAGCTGGATTACCTGCTTTAAAACAAGCAATTTGTAAAAAGCTTTTAAATGATCAGCAAGTAGAATATAAGCCTAATGAAGTGATTGTTGGTTCTGGTGCAAAGTTTGTGTTATATGCATTGTTTCAGGTGCTCCTGAATAAAGACGATGAAGTTGTTATTCCAACTCCTTACTGGGTAAGCTATCCTGAGCAAGTTAAGCTTGCAGAAGGTGTACCAGTATATGTAGAGGGTAAAGAAGAAAATAATTTCAAAGTGACTGTCGACCAGCTTGAAGCCGCGATTACAAATAAAACAGTTGCCTTAATATTAAATTCACCAAGTAACCCAACTGGTATGCTTTATTCGAAAGAAGAACTACAGGCTATTGGTGAATTATGTGTGAAGCATAATATTTGGATCGTTTCAGATGAAATTTATGAAAAGCTCGTGTATTTTGGAACTACACATACATCAATTGCACAGGTTAGTGAAGAAGTAAAGGCGAAAACGATCATCATCAATGGACTTTCTAAATCACATTCAATGACAGGTTGGAGAATCGGTTATGCAGCAGGACCACAGGAAATTATCAAAAGTATGACTGACCTTTCTAGTCATAGTATTTCAAATCCAACTTCAATTGCACAATATGCAGCCCTAGCTGCTTATGAAGGTAATCAAGAGCCGGTTGAAACAATGAGACAGGCATTTGAAGAGCGTTTAGATGTGATTTATGATAAATTAGTTAGCATACCTGGAATTTCATGTATTAAGCCACAAGGGGCATTCTATCTATTTCCGAATGCTAAAAAATGTGCTGAATTGACTGGATATGAGAACGTCGATGAGTTTGCCAAAGCATTATTAGAGGAAGCACTCGTTGCCGTAGTTCCTGGGTCAGGCTTTGGTGCACCAGAAAATATGCGTTTATCTTATGCAACATCATTAGACCTATTAGAAGAAGCGATCAAACGTATTCATAAATTTGTAGAAGAAAAAATGTAGCATTAGGAAAAAAGGGGACGATTCGATTTGGAACTTTAAAAAACCAAACGGGCCGTCCCTATGGTATTTCTTGCTTCGTTATGATAAGAAATGTATAATAAAAATGGTATTTTATTTATACATAAGGTTTTACGGTTTTGGAGGGACAATTGTGAAAACAACTATTTCAGAGGTTAATAAATATGTCGGTGAAGAGGTTACAATCGGTGCTTGGTTAGCGAATAAACGCTCAAGCGGAAAGATTGCCTTTTTACAGCTTCGTGATGGGACAGGCTTTATCCAAGGTGTCGTTGTAAAAGCAGAAGTGGATGAAGATGTTTTCCTGAAAGCAAAGTCAATTACACAAGAAACTTCTCTTTACGTAACGGGTGTTGTTAGAGAAGATGAAAGATCACCGTTTGGCTATGAGCTTACGGTCACTAATATTGAAGTTATTCATGAGGCTGTGGATTATCCAATAACACCAAAAGAGCATGGAACGGAGTTTTTAATGGACCATCGCCATTTATGGCTTCGCTCTAAGAGACAGCACGCAGTAATGAAAATCCGTAATGAAATCATTCGTTCAACATACGAATTTTTCAATGACCATGGATTTGTAAAGGTTGATCCACCAATTTTAACTGGAAGTGCACCTGAAGGAACAACTGAGCTTTTTGCTACAAAATACTTTGATGAAGATGCTTACCTGTCTCAAAGTGGTCAGCTATACATGGAAGCAGCAGCTATGGCTTTAGGAAAAGTGTTCTCCTTTGGTCCAACATTCCGTGCTGAAAAATCAAAAACTAGACGTCATTTAATTGAATTCTGGATGATTGAGCCGGAAATGGCTTTCACAGAGCATGAAGAAAGCTTAAAAGTACAAGAGGAATATGTTTCTCACATTGTGCAGTCTGTCTTGAAAAATTGTCAATTAGAATTAAAAACATTGGGTCGAGATGTATCGAAGCTTGAAAATATAAAGGCACCATTCCCACGCATTTCTTATGATGATGCAATTGAGTTTTTACATGAAAAAGGCTTTGACGATATTAAGTGGGGAGATGATTTTGGTGCTCCACATGAAACGGCTATTGCTGAAAGCTATGATAAGCCAGTATTTATTACAAATTATCCAAAAGGGATAAAACCTTTCTATATGCAGCCAGCACCTGATCGTGATGATGTTGTTTTATGTGCTGATTTAATTGCTCCTGAAGGTTATGGTGAAATCATTGGTGGTTCTGAGAGAATTCATGATTATGACCTTATGAAACAACAACTTGAAGCACACGGATTAAATAGTGGTGCTTATGAGTGGTATTTAGAACTAAGTAAATACGGTTCAGTTCCACATTCAGGCTTTGGATTAGGCCTAGAAAGAACAGTAGCATGGATTAGCGGGGTTGAACATGTGCGTGAATCAATTCCATTCCCACGTCTACTAAACCGTCTATATCCATAATAAACAATGTTAAGGGACCTTCCTAAAAGGAGGGTCTCTTTCATTTGTCTCGCATTAACGGGAAGTAAAAACCGCCATTGAATAAAGTATCATTTGATGGTTAAACCAAATATTTCTTTCTTAGCCCTACTCTTAGGTCTCATGGTATACTAGGTTATGAAGAGGTGTTTATACATGAAATTGGATAAATTAGTTGATTTATTCGAACAAGGCAGTATTTCAATTCCGAAAATGTTAATGTCTTCGTATCGACATCTACAGTTAAACGAAGAGGAAATGATGGTCCTATTCCATATATTAACCTTTATGGACAGTGGAAATTTCTTTCCTACACCAATTGAAATCTCAAATCGCATGACAATTACTGAAGAAAAATGCATGGAAATCCTACGTCAGCTTATTCAGCGTGGATATTTAGAAATAAATGAAGGAAACGATGAAAATCGCGTCATCTACGAAAAATACTCAATACGACCATTATGGGAAAAAATGCTCCAACATCTCGTTCAACAAAACATGAACGAAGAAAAGGAACTAGAGAAGCAACAAGAAAAGGATTTATATAGCATTTTTGAACAGGAGTTTGGACGACCACTCTCACCTTTCGAATGTGAATCATTAGCGATGTGGCTCGACCAAGACCACCACGATTCATCCATCATAAAAGCAGCCCTACGTGAAGCTGTCATGTCTGGAAAGCTTAATTTCAGATATATAGATCGAATTCTATTTGAATGGAAAAAGAATGGCATCCGTACGATTGAACAAGCCCAAAACCATTCACAAAAGTTTCGTCAATATCAAAATAAGCACAAACAAACGGAGCAAGCTCAGCAAGGAAATTATAAACGAACAATTCCGTTTTATAATTGGTTAGAAAGTTAACTCTATTCAGCAGGGGTTAAAACTCTGCTGAATAAAGTTAAGCCTCCGGCGGATGCCACGATTTTTCAAAGGTAGCTTTTCGAGCAAGTTCGAAAAAAATCGGGCGCAAATACGCCAAGGCGTATTTGATTAGGAGTGATAAATAATGCTAAACAAACAACAAATACGTTTTTGTCTCGACACAATGGGGGAGATGTTCCCTGATGCCCATTGTGAGTTAAACCATAAGAATCCGTTTGAGCTGGTGATTGCTGTTGCATTATCTGCCCAATGTACAGACGTATTGGTAAATAAAGTAACGGCATCCCTTTTTGAAAAATACAGAACCCCTGAGGATTATTTAGCTGTTTCTCTTGAAGAGCTTCAAAATGATATTCGCTCAATCGGTCTTTATCGAAATAAGGCAAAAAATATTCGTAACTTATGTCAAATGTTAATCGAAGACTATGGAGGTATTCTACCACAAGACCGTGACGAATTAACAAAATTCCCTGGGGTAGGAAGAAAAACGGCCAATGTTGTAGTCTCAGTTGCATTTGGTGTACCTGCGATTGCAGTTGATACCCATGTAGAAAGAGTCAGCAAAAGACTTGGATTTTGTAGATGGAAGGATTCTGTTCTAGAGGTCGAAAAGACCTTAATGAACAAGGTTCCCAAGGAAGAATGGTCTGCAACCCATCATCGGATGATCTTTTTCGGCAGATACCACTGTAAGGCTCAAAATCCACAGTGTGAAATTTGTCCACTCTTAGAGGTATGTCGAGAGGGGACAAAGCGTATGAAGGGGAAAGAAAAGGTTGGATAATGAAAAAATCATTTCTGATATTACGGAAAAATGGGATGCGAGAAAAGAAAATTTAATGGATCTTTTCCGAAGTAGAGATAAAGCAGCGATAGTGGACCCAATGGATGAAGCAATTAATGAGTTTTTGACCTTTTTATTTTTAATAAATGGAAAGAGGAATCCGGATAAAAAAATGCTTCAGGAAGGCCTAAAAGACCTTGAAAATAAACCGATTAATCTTGTTGAGCGTCTTTCATTTATTATAAAAAAGCCGAATCAATATCACTCATTCGTTCAATTAAATGAACTTTATCACGAATCATTAAAGCTTTATGCCAAAATGAAAATACTTAAGAATAAAAAATAACGCACAAAATCTGTGCGTTATTTTTTGTTCCTATTCTCGGTCTCCGTTACTAGGTGGGAGAGGAGGGAAGCTTGGTACAACACCTTCTCCATTTCCATCACCTTCACCTTCTCCGCCAGGATTTCCGCCGTTTTCGCCACCATTTCCATTCCCATTCCCATTCCCGTTACCTGGATTAACTGGAGGGAGTGGAATTTCAATTTCTTCTTCTGGTGGTTCTGGAACTTCAATTGTATTTGTTGCCGCATCACTGCGTTTTTCAGGATTTTTATCATTCACTGCAGATACCGTGAATTTATAGATAGCTCCTGGAATCGCCTCAGGAACCGTAAAGGTTAATTCTTTCGTTGTTGTTAGGACTTTTCCAGGACCTTCGTCAATTGAAACACTAACCTCAAAGCTATTACCTTCAATCTCACCTTCTGCATAAGCCCAAGTTAAATTGATTTGATTTGATACTTGGTCATACATCACATCTAGGTTTGATGGCGGATTTAGCTTGTCGTATTTATCAGACACCTCAGTCGGCTCGGTACCTTTTATGAAATACTCATAGATAATTTCATCTTTTGGTGTAAATTCGCTTGCAAGCTTCGCAGGATTCGATCCTTTCTCAACACCAACTTTAACGACTGTCTTAGGCATTGCGAAATCCTCTGCTTCTTTTCCTTCAGAAAGATTGGTAATGATGTCTCTGAACAATTTTAGCGCTAAGCTTTGCTCAGCAGGCATAACTGGTTGTTTGTTACTATTATAACCAGTCCAAATGGCAACCGAATAGCTTGGTGTGTAGCCACTGAACCATATATCTGGAACACCACCAGAAGGAATCTTAAAGTCTTTAATCTCTGTTGCGGTGTAGTTCGTTGTACCCGTTTTACCAGCAATTTGCAATCCAGAAACATCATATCTTCGTCCGGAACCAAAGTCCATTACGGATTTTAGCATGTCTGTAATCATAAAAGCAGTTGCTTCAGACATGGCTGTTTCAGGCTCTGGTGCAAGAACAACTTCACGATTATCCGGAAAGACAATTTTATTCACCGCATGTGGTTTAATATAATTTCCTTGGTTACCGAATGTTGCGTAGGCACCAGCCATTTGAAGAGGGGAGATGCCTTCTGACATTCCACCAATGGAATATGCTTCATTAATTCTATTATCAAATGTAATACCAAGCCCGTTGGCAAATTCCATTGCTTTTGTTACTCCAACCTCTTGGAATGCCTTGAGTGCTGGAATGTTCCTTGAATGGGCTAAAGCAACTCTTGCTGTAATTTGTCCCATAAATTTTCTGTCATGATTGTTAATTGGCCTTTTATCCGAATAGGTATATGGCTCATCTTTAATTTGATGGTAGGTTGACCATTTTAAATATTCAATCGCAGGGCCATAGTCTAAAATTGGCTTAATTGTTGAACCAGGTTGGTTATCGGATTCAAGCGCAAAGTTTCTGCGAGTATTCTGTGCTTGATTTCTTCCTCCGCCTAAAGCTCTAATTTCACCTGTTTTTGTATCTACGACAGCAATTCCCGCTTGAAATTGGTCATCCGGAAATTGAATATCAGGATTTTCATTCGCTAATAATGAATCGACATGTGCTTGTGCCTCAGGATCAAAGGTTGTATAAATTTTCACCCCTGCGTTGTACACATCAATATCACTATGTTCTTTTAGTTCTAATTTAACTTGATCCATGAAAGAATCAATCGGTTGGGATTGTTCTTGTGATTCCACAATTGATGATTCTAATGGAATCTTTTTAGCAGCATCTGCTTGTTCTTTTGTGATGAATTCATGTCTAACCATAAGAGTTAACACGACATTCCTACGCTTTTCAGCTCTTTCTGGGTTAACAAAAGGATTGTGAATACCTGGGTTTTGCCCACTGCCTGCAATAAATGCAGCTTCGTGAAGCTCGAGCTCATCCAGTGGTTTACCAAAATATAATTCGGCTGCCTTCGCAACGCCATAAGTGTTACCGACACCATAGTATATTTTGTTTAAATACATTTCAAGAATTTCATCTTTTGAATATTTACGTTCTAATTGAAATGCAAGCCATAGCTCCTGGGCTTTTCTTGTGAGCTTTTTCTGTCCCTGTTCGAAAAAGGAATTCTTAATAACCTGTTGTGAAATGGTACTTGCTCCTTCAGAACCAAATCCTTCAGTGATATTAGCGACCACGGCACCACCAAGACGAATAATATCTAGACCATGATGTTCATAAAAACGAGCATCCTCTACTGCTAGTACAGCATTTTTTAAGTCCTCGGGTATTTGATTCAAAGGGACATAGGTTCGTTTTTCCGCCCCGAATTCATAAATTTTGTTACCATTCATGTCATAAACCTTTGATGAAAGTGGGTCCTTCAGTAGGGATTCATCCAATTTTGGGGCACCACTTGCCATTACGAAAAATGTAGTAGCACCAGCTACCATACCGATAATTCCAATTAATAGAATAACTAATAAGATTCGTTTAAATAGCGAGCCCTTTGATTTTTTGCGTTTTTTCTTCTGTTGAGTTGCATGTCGACGATCTTCTCGTGATTGATATTTTTCAGACATACTTGTTTCCTGCCTTTCAAATGCTTTCCTACTATAAGACGTATTTCAGTAAGGAAAGGTTTCATTACTAGCTTAGTAGCTAAACTCATTAGTTAAAAATAGAGTTTGTCAATAACATTAATATAATCAATTCTCGGACGATAGCCAATCACTATTTGATGGCCGAACGTTTCGATTTCTTGCTTCGTAATTGATTTCCTGCCATCCTTATTTTTTCGTTCCCAAAAGGTTAAGAGATGTTGTGCTTCAAGTAAATAAATTTCATCTACTGTTGAAAAGCGTAGGATCACAAAGCAGATTCCTTCCTGCTTTAAACAATCGGACATATGTTTAATTTGGTGCTCGTGAAAATTTTGGAGCGGGAAGGAGGTTTTGTTTTTCGTTTCCTTCGCTTCAAAATCAATATATCGGCCTTTGTATATACCATTATAGTCCGTAGTCGATGCTTGTTTAAAATAGGCTTCCTTTATAACGGCAGCACTTCTTTTTGGGTAATCTACATTTACGATTTGTACAGGTGTTGGTTTTTTATGAATAACGGCAATTTCCTGCTCCAAATAAAAGTGATTCGTTTCATTAAGATCCTCTTCTAATGTCATCCCGCGATTCCCATATATTCTTTGCTTAAGATATGGCTTGTTTTTTACTTGCTGGGGCTTATATACTTTTCCATTCGGATAACGAAACTCCATACTCCCATCCCCCTTAAGACAACTATTATACCAAAAATATCGGCTAAATAGTTTAATGAATTTTTAACAGTTGGGTAATGGTCTACAGAATTTCCTTTCACTATAACATACTATTCGCCAGAAAATATACTTTTGAGGGCGTGCGGACTGTATGAATGGTTACACTATGAATGAAGAGGTGTGCATGTATGAGCGAGATTGAAAAAATAGAAAAAATGGTAAATGAACGCCGAAACCGGGAAATCCAATTCACAATAGAGGAAAAAGAACTTTATGATGAAATTAAGTCTATAACAGAAAAAGGAAATCTTGATAATATTTCACGTACCAAAAGCTATGCAAACTTCTATCGACGAAATAATGAGATTAGATGGTCCTTCTTAGCAAGTATGGTTTCACGGAATGCTGGCTGGAATATGACGGATCTTGAAGGAGAGTGGTTCCCTAAAATCCTAAGCAAAAAGGAAAGAATAGTTCTGTTCCATACATATGAACGGGCGAACTGGCTAATTTTTTCCGATGCCTATCCACAGCTCTTAGTATACGAATATTCAAAGCATCTAGGAAAACCATTCTTTCATATGCTAAAAATGTTTTCGGTTTCCAGATTTATTGAAATAGAATGGGAGTATTACTGGAGGCATCGAGAAGGAAATCGTTTAGTAACCACTCAAATCATCAATGAACAAAACATCATCCAAAAACCTGTGATCGAGCATCCTTTTTATCGGAAAAGGGTTTTTCAACGTTTTTTTTATAATCTCCAAGATTTTTTACACTTTAGTTCAGTTATTTTTCCAACACTTGAAGGAAGATTATTCGGTTTTTCTGTTCAGCATTTTACAAAGCTTGATGAAAGAATTGAACTTGGTAAAAAGCTAGCCTTCCTGTTATTTCAGAACGGTTATTATGATTTTTTTCTCAGATTTTCAAACAAAGTTGAGCATACTGGATCAAGATTTGATTATGAACGATATGTTGCGGAAAGGAAATTTCGGACTACCCCATTTTTACGCACGACTTATCCAATTATTAACCACAATAAAGATAAAACTGCCGATTGGTATAAAGGAAAAAGAAAAGAAAAGTGGTTTAACGAAGTCGATCCTTGTGAGCCATTTGAGCTAACAAATTGGTATTTTAAAAAGCAAACGCAATTGCAGGCGGGGATTTTAATAGAGGAATTATTACAAAAAAACAAAGGCTGAACTTTTCAGCCTTTGTATGTATATTATGTTGATGGTCGATTAGGTCCTTCAAGTTTTTTATTTCCATAACCAGGAGCTGTCTCTTCATTACGTTCTTGTTTATTTTTCTTTTTATCCTTTTTTGCCATGGAATCTTCACCTCCTACTAGTAGTGTGAGCATTTCTCTCAAATACCATTCTAAAAAGTATGAAAGTGTTGTCGAAAAAGGAGAAGAGTAATGGGGGAATTCCACTTTCTTTGGCGAAAGGAAACTAGTTTTGTCAAGCGTGCAGGAAGAAAAAATCTTGCATAGAAATATCTAAAAAAGACCGTTTAGGAGGATGGATATGTGGAAGGATGAACTTAAGACGAAAGTACATGTTCTTGAGGATATTGATCAATTGCTTTTTAATTTAAACAAGATTGATATGCAAATCCAGATAGAGGTGGGTACGCGTATACAGGAAGAAGGGAATCAAAATATTAATCAGATGAAGCAGCTTGAAAATGAGCTCATCATTTTACGTAAGGCGTATCGCAATCAAAAAGCTGAACAAGCAGCGGAAACTGAAAAGGAGCATTCTTATCACTTAACATTAAGCTATTAAAGCGATATGATAGATGTTGAGGTGAAAGAATGTATACGGAACTACTCGCGAAGACAAATATGCTAAAGGATCTCTGTGATCAGTCCATTAAACGATTAGAGGAAGTTAAGAATAGTGAATCATATGTTGCGGACTTTTACAAAGAAGTAAAGCCGTTTGTGGACGACACGATGGCAATAGCAGATAGCTGGAGAAATTTGGCGATTTTCTGGATCAAACAAGAATTTCCTAAAAACCTACATCCTAATCAGATTGATGCAACCCATGAAAATATCCAACATATCTCTATCCAGAGCTTTTACCAGGATACAAAAGTAAAACGATTTAAAAATATGTATGAATCAATCCAGTACGTCCTTGAAAATATCCTTGAGAAGGTAACAACATCTGAATAAAAAACCTTTTGTTAAAAGATACCCTTACATAAATGGTATCTTTTTTGTCCCTCATTAACGGGCAGTAACCCCACTTCAAAGTTCACGAAAATAAAGGGGTTTTGGTGGGAAAACTTCCCGTAAAAGCCCGATCATATGAACAAAGACTAAAACCGCCACTTCCTGTTGCAACGTCTTTGTGACCCACCTCATGTGGGCCTCAACTAACAAACAGTGGGGATAAAAAAATCCCCACTGTTTGAAGTTTCACTTTATCTGAACACCTAACCCAACTTTTACATAATCTATAGAAAAAGAACATCACAGGAGGTTTGTTCCACATGGATCAATATTATCGAAGGAACAAAGCTGTCAAACCTTATGGTTTTTCGTGGCCTTATTATGGGCAGCCAACCTATCAACAATTTTATGGTGGAGGGCATCAATCCCAATGGAATCAATACTATCCTCCTTCCTACATGCAGTATAATATGAATAGTTATCCTGGATATTCATCATATGGGTATCAAACACCAAACCAAACTCCATATCCAATTGGGCTGGGGCAGACGCAGCAAAAAGGAGGAGCGAGCATCCTCAATCAATTTAAGAAAAAGGATGGAACCTATGATATCAATAAAATGATGGATACTGCAGGTCAAATGGTAGGAGCGGTAAACCAAGTTAATTCAATCGTAAAAGGACTAACGAAAACATTTAAGGTATAACTTTATTCAGCTGGGGCTGAATAAAGTTAAAGCCTCCGGCGGAGAATGCGATTTTCACAGGTGTCTTTTCGAGCAGGGCCCGAAAAAAAAGGGCGCAAAAACGCCAAGGCGCATTTGATAGCTAAATAAAAAGAAAGCTGTCTAAGGATTTCAGCTTTCTTTTTACATAGATTAATTCTTGTTCTTTTGTTCATTATATTGTTTCGCTAAAAGTTGTAATGCTTCATTATAGGATAATCCGGAATTCGCATTGAGACGTTTAACTTCTTCGACGTTTGTATCTGAGTATTGCTTCGTACTAAATCCTTTTACCATCTAACTCACCTTTTCTATAGCAATTCATACACTTCATTCAGTTGTTGTACACGCTTAAAATCTTTTTCATCCATTGCATAATTGATTTCATCAGGTAGTACCTTATTTAAAAATTCGATTTCTTCTTCATCCAAATCCCTAACCAATGCTTCTTCGGAAGTGTATTGGTTATTCATCATTTTTGTTAGGATGGCACGACTTAATTTATTTTCATCGCCATAGTTTGAAATTGATTCAATTAAATACCCTAGTGTTTTGTCCATGATTGATCACCATTTCATTATCAGGATTCTTCGAAAAAAGAGGTGAATTCCTCTTCATTTGATTTAGATTCTTTATAATACGGGTTATCCTCGGTTGCATTTTTTGGATCTAGATTCGTTTTAATTACAAGAATTGGCTCATCACTTGCTTCTGCAATAAACCTGTCATTCAGTTCTTTAAAATCAGGTAAGTTTTGATTACCAGGCTTCTCCTCCAAGATTACACCTCCTAGCCATATCATGCTAATCTTCTATGGAAAGTATGTAAAAAAGAGCATGATTATTTCACATGCTCTCATCAATCAAAATTTTTCGTTTTCTTTGTTTTGGGACGCGAATTTTTAACACACCATTTACGTAGGATGCTTTAATTTGATTTATAGGAATCGGATAGGGTAATGCGATCGCCCGACTCGCTTTGTTATAGGAATGTTTTTTTACATAATAGTTTTTTTTCTCATTGGTTTCTTCGGTTTCCTCAACATGATTGACAGTGATCGTAATATATTTTTCCGAGTACTCAATATCGATTTGTTCTTTTTTGACTCCTGGCAGATCTGCAGAAATAATAAGTTCTGTCTCTGTTTCATACATATCAATAGGAATGGTTGAGAAAGGGAATGGTTGTTCAAAGAATTCATCAATGGTATCAAGCAGACGTTTAACGGGTTGCTGAGTAAAGAAGTCATTCATTGATTTCATGAGTGGTCCGAATGATTCATTTTCATATTTTTTAATCGGTTTATCACTCTTATCATCTTTCACTTTGGTTCTCCTCCTAGACCGTATTATCTACTGATACTATATTCATTTCTTATCAAAATGTTTTTATTTTGGGCATAAAAAAGAACTGAGCACACGAAGCTCAGTTCTTTTTAGATTTTATATAAACAGTTCTTCCTCTAAACTTTCTGGGTCAACAATGATATTATTTTTTTCATCTACTACCACGATATCTTTTTTCTTCAATTTTGTTAAGGTCCTACTTACTGTTTCGCGGGTTGTTCCGATCATATTGGCTAAATCCTTATTTGTGAATTGTGTAGTAATCATAATTTTTCCATCTTTCATTTTCTGACCGTCGGTATTACTTAGGCGTAATATAAGCTTAATAATTTGCTCATATGTATTATTTAAAATTTGTGCTTCTAATCTATTTTGAAGGTCTACTATTTTTTCACCCATCACCTTAAAAAGCTTGATACAGACCTGTGGATGCTGTAAGAGCACATTTTCAAAATGGGAGATGGAAATAACGACTGCCTTTGTATCCTCCATCGTATGCGCATAAGCGGGATAGTTTCCTTTTCGGAAAAAACCAACATGAGGGAACATATCCCCATCCTTTTGGAAGGTTACAATTTGTTCTTTTCCACTTATATCATTTTTATATATTTTTACTTTACCTTTAAAGATAAAATAAACATTTTCTAAAGGATCATCCTGCATAAAAACATGTGTACCCTTTTTATATTGGCGGTATTGGGCAATGTTTACTATCTCATTTAATTCATTACTTGTTAATTCTTTAAAAAGTGGTACCGTTCGTAAAACCTCAGTTATTTCAATCCGATTCATATGTATTCACTCCATATTCTCACTAGTAACTTAAGTGTACCAAACTACTAGATTATAGGTAAAGCATTACCAAATTTCTGCCTTCAGAATTTACCAGGTTAAAAGGTCGTTGTATTAAAGTATGAAAGAAAAACTAGTACCTATCACTTAAATAAAAAAGAAATTTACGTCTAAAGTAATATTTTCACGTTTTTATCTATAGATTTAATGTAGAAATCGAAATGGTTTCAAAAAAAATAGTATAGGGGGTCAACTGTTTGAAAAGAAAGCTTTCAGTGGGATTGATATTATTACTTTCTATCTTTTTAGCTTTATCTGGTTGTTTTAGTGGAGAAACGACATCAAATGAAACTGAAAAACCAACAACTCCTAATGAGGAAGGAAAAGAGGATGATCAGGAAGCATCTGGACCAAAGATTCTTCGCCTAAATAATAATGAAGAACCTGGTTCATTGCACCCTGGGACGGCACAAGGAACACATGACTCATGGATTCTTGAGCATGCATTTGAAGGGTTAACAAAGAAGACTCCTGAAGGAGAAATCGTAGCGGGAATGGCTGAATCATGGGAGCCAAGTGAGGATGGATTAAAATGGACATTTAAGCTTCGTAGTGATGCAAAATGGTCGAATGGGGATCCTGTTACTGCTCATGACTTTGAATATGCATGGAAATACGCACTAAACCCAAAAACAGCGTCTACATATGCATATCAACTCTATTATTTAGAGGGTGGAGAAGCATATAACTCAGCAGAAGAGGGTGCTGATCTAGCTGCACTTGAAGCTGCAGTTGGTGTAAAAGCAGTTGATGATACAACTTTAGAGGTAAAGCTAGCACAACCAACTCCATATTTCTTAGATTTAACATCTTTCTACACGTATTATCCAATTAATAAGGCTGTTCAGGAAGCAAATGCAGAATGGTACCAGGAAGCAGATTCCTATGTATCAAATGGTGCTTTTAAATTGACTGAGTGGAAGCATAAAGAAAGCATGAAGCTTGCAAAGAACGAAAACTATTATGATAAAGACAAAATCAATTTAGACGAAGTCCAATTCGTTATAATCGATGATGAGAATACATCATGGCAAATGTACCAATCGGGTGAATTGGATTTAGTTTATCCATTACCACAGGATGTTATTGGTCAATTAAAGGATCAGAAAAACCCTGAGTTCGAAATTGGAACAGACCTTGCTGTTTATTACTACAATTTAAACAACGAGAAGGAGCCATTTAATAATGAAAAGATTCGAAAAGCATTATCAATGGCAATTGACCGTGAAACGATTGTAGAGCATGTTGCTCAGGGTGGTCAACAAGCTGCATATTCTATCGTACCGCCAGGAATACCTGATGTTTCTGGTGATTTCCAAGAAAATACTGGCAAATTGTTCGAAGCTAATATAGAAGAAGCGAAAAAATTAATGGAAGAAGGATTGGCTGAAGAGGGTCTTGATAAGTTTCCTGCCGTAACATTAACTTATAACACGTCTGATAGTCATAAGATGATTGCTGAGGCTGTTCAGGAAATGTGGCGTAAAAATCTCGGTGTCGAAATTACATTAGAGAACGTTGAGTTCCAGGTTAAGCTTGACCGAGAAAAAGCGGGTGATTATGAAATTTCCAGAGCAGGTTGGGTTGGTGACTATGTAGATCCAATGACATTTATGGATCTATGGGTAACAGACGGACCATATAATGATGCGAACTGGGGCAATGCAGAGTACGACAAGCTAGTTAACTTAGCGAAAACGACTATGAACCAAGATGATCGTATGAAGGCAATGCATGACGCTGAAAAAATCTTAATGGATGAAATGCCAGTTATCCCTGTTTATTTCTATACAAAACCGTTTACTGTGAAACCACATGTAACAGGCGTCTACACACCAATTAATAGTTATCCACAGTTCATTTATGCAGATATTAAAAACTAGGTAACTAGCTAATCGAGGTATGCTGGAATCCAGCATACCCGATTTTTACTTGTATATGATGGCTTAAGACTATGTTTGCCATAGGATGTGGCGGTTTTTAATAGATGATCCATTAAATAAGGGGGATAACATGCTTAAGTATATTGGAAAGCGAATTGTCCTTGCAGTTGTAACCCTTTGGGTGATTATTACTCTAACATTCATATTAATGCATAGTATTCCAGGAAACCCATTTGCCCAAGAAGGAACAATGCCTGCGGCGGTCTATAATAATCTTCAAAGCTATTATAATTTGGACAAACCATTGTACGTCCAATATGGTCTTTATTTACTTTCTATTTTACAGTTTGACTTTGGTCCTTCTTATAAATCTTCCACCTTGACAGTGAATGACCTAATCGTGAATGGTTTCCCTGTTTCCCTGCATTTAGGAACACAGGCCCTACTGATTGCAATTCCACTTGGATTACTATTTGGAATTATTGCGGCTCTTTATCGCAATCGATGGCCTGATTACTCATCTATGATTCTTGCAATCATTGGGATTTCTGTACCAAACTTTATTCTGGCAACCTTTCTCATCAATTATTTAGCAGTTGAATGGCGTTGGTTCCCAGTTGCAACTTGGAAATCTTGGTCTCATACGGTGCTGCCAAGCCTGTCACTTGCGATGATGCCAATGGCCTTTATCGCAAGGTTAATGAGGTCAAGCATGCTTGAGGTGATGAGTCAGGACTATATATTAACGGCAAAAGCGAAAGGCCTTAAGAAAGGTACAATCATATTAAAGCATGCTATTCGAAATGCGATTATGCCGGTTGTTACAATTGTTGGAATTTTAATCGCCAATATTGTAACAGGGAGCTTTATTATTGAAAAAATATTTGGTATCCCGGGTATGGGAGAAATGTTTGTAACGAGTATTTTTAATCGAGATTACCCGGTTATTCTCGGTTCGACGATTTTCTATTCAGCCATCCTCATTCTTTTTATTCTTATTGTCGATATCGCCTATACGTGGATTGATCCAAGAATTAAAGTAACGGGGGAGAGCAAATGAAAAATCGATCAGATCTTACAGAAGACATGTTTGCACCTGTCGAGCAGAAATTTGCGGAAGCAGAAAAAATTGCAAGACCTAGCATTTCCTTTTGGAGGGATGTATGGAATCGGTTAAAGGAAAACAAATTAGCGTTGCTTGGGCTCATCATCATCATTATTATTGGAATCCTGGCGATTATCGGACCTTATTTAAATGGATACACCTACTATGAGCAGGACTTTACAAAGAAAAACCTCCGACCGAATGCGGAACATTGGTTTGGGACAGATGCATCTGGACGAGATTTGTTTACACGAGCATGGTATGGTGCTAGGATCTCTTTATTTATTGGGCTAATGGCTGCTCTAATTGATTTTGTAGCTGGGATTATTTATGGAGGAATTTCCGGTATTCGTGGTGGCAGAACGGATAACATTATGATGAGAATTGCGGAAGTGCTCTATGCCATTCCATACTTATTAATGGTTATTTTAGTCATGATCGTCCTAGAAAGAGGAATCTGGGCGATTATTATTGCGATGTCTATAACTGGATGGATACCGATGGCAAGACTTGTCCGAGGGCAAGTACTCCAACTGAAGGAATATGAATATGTTCAAGCCGCAAATGCGATGGGGGCGAAAACCTCATGGATTTTGAGTAGACATATGATTCCAAATACGATGGGCCCAATTTTAGTAAACGTAACATTAACCGTTCCAACTGCGATTTTTGCAGAAGCGACACTAAGCTTTTTAGGCCTTGGAATTCCTGCTCCACAGGCAAGTTGGGGGACGATGGCGAATGATGCACTTGGAAGTATTTTAATCGGGAATTTCTATCAATTATTTTTCCCTGCTTTTCTCATCTCACTTACAATGTTCGCTTTTAATGTGTTTGGGGATGGATTAAGAGATGCACTCGATCCGAAATTGCGGAAATAAATTAACTTTATTCAGCGGAGGTCAAGCCCCTGCTAAATAAAGTTAAAGCCTCCGGCGGAGACATGCGATTTTTAAAGGAAACTTTTCGCTCATAAGATGATTAAAGACTAAGAACGCCACGTCCTGATGTCTTCGTCTTCGTGACCAACATCACGTGGGCCTAAAAAATCTGGGCGTAAATACGACTAGGCGCATTTGATTATAGGGGGGAAATAATAGATGGAAAATATATTAGAAATCAATGATTTGCATGTTTCGTTTGATACAAGTGCAGGGAAGGTAAAGGCGGTTAGAGGAGTTTCTTTCTCAGTTGAAAAAGGGGAAGCAATTGCAATTGTTGGTGAATCGGGCTGTGGAAAAAGTGTGACGGCCAAATCAATTATGAGACTGCTTCCATCCCCACAAGCAAAAATTGAAAGTGGGACTATCATTTTGAATGGAGAAAATATTGTCCAAAAATCTGAAAAAGCGATGGAAAAAATAAGAGGAAATGAGGTCGGGATGATTTTTCAGGATCCCATGACATCGTTAAACCCTACGACTAAAATTGGGATTCAAATAGCAGAAGGCATTACTCGACATACAAAGATTCCAAAAAAGCAGGCACTCGAGCAAGCTATACAAATGCTTGAAATGGTGGGGATTCCTCAGCCTGAGAAGAGAATCCATCAATATCCTCATGAATTTTCTGGTGGTATGAGGCAGCGTGTTATGGTCGCAATCGCCCTTGCTTGCAGGCCGAGGCTTTTAATTGCTGATGAACCTACTACTGCACTTGATGTGACCATCCAAGCGCAAATTTTACAACTAATGAAAGAGCTGCAGATTAAAACCGATACTTCCATTATTTTAATTACGCATGACCTTGGTGTGGTAGCCGAAATGTGCAGAAAGGTTGTTGTGATGTATGCAGGTGAAATAGTGGAATCAGGCAGTGTCGAGGAAATCTTCTCCAATCCGACCCATCCGTATACGAAGGGCTTGTTAAAATCAGTACCACGACTGGATATGGATAAGCATGAAAAATTATCAACCATTACTGGCACCCCTCCGGATTTACTTGACCCACCAAAGGGCTGTTCATTTTATCCGAGATGTGAAATGGCAATGAAAATTTGTGCAGAACATAAACCAGAATATGAAGGTATTAGCCCGACGCAGTACAGCTCATGTTGGTTAAATCATCCGATGGCTAAAAATCGTATTAATTTCGTCTAAGGAGGAGGTCGAAAAGTGGCTGAAAAAGCGCAAAAATTGCTAGAAGTGAAAAATGTGAAGAAATACTTTTCCATCCAGAAGATGCCTCTAAAAGCTGTAGATGATTTAAATTTAATCATCTATAAAGGGGAAACGGTGGGGCTGGTAGGTGAGAGTGGCTGTGGTAAATCAACAGCAGGAAAAACAATTATTCGGTTAATTGAACCATCTGCCGGCGAGGTTCTTTTTGAAGGGGAAAATATTTATAAGCTTAATCAAAAGCAAATGAAGGAGCTCCGCAAGGATATGCAAATTATTTTCCAAGATCCGTACGCTTCATTAAATCCAAGGATGAAGATTGAGGATATTATTGGGGAGCCGCTTGATATCCATCATCTCGCAAAAGGCAAAAAAAGAAAAGAGCGGGTGAAGGAGCTTCTAGAGTTAGTCGGGCTTCGTCCAGAGCATGCTAATCGATTCCCACACGAATTTAGTGGAGGACAAAGACAACGGATCGGAATTGCGAGGGCATTGGCTCTTAATCCAAAATTTATTGTCTGTGATGAACCCATTTCAGCTTTGGATGTATCAATCCAGGCACAAATAGTTAATCTGTTAAAGAGCCTGCAGGAAAAAATGGATTTGACATATTTATTTATTGCCCATGATTTATCAATGGTCAAATACATTTCAGACCGAATCCTCGTGATGTACTTAGGGAACATGGTTGAGCTTTCGGATAGTGGGTCACTAAATGATGATCCACTCCATCCATACACAAAAGCTTTGCTGTCGGCGGTTCCAATTCCTGACCCTGCTGTGAAACGGGAGCGAGTTGTATTAGAAGGAGAGGTCCCCAGTCCATTATCTCCACCATCGGGTTGTGTGTTCCGAACTAGATGTAAATATGCAATGGAACGATGTGCAATTGAGATTCCAAATTGGAAGGAAGTGAAGCCATCCCACTTCACGGCTTGTCATTTATATGATGATTAATGCGTTGGTTTTACAAATATAGGCAGAAAGTGGTATAATAATTACCAATAGAGATAAAATTAACAGTAATGCTTATTATAAGGAGTTTCTCATGGAAGCTCGGCATTAACAAATGCCCTAAAGGCAAAGTTAGCCGTAGTAGCGCTAAGCGCTCTTAGAACGACTTTTTATAATAAGTTTTTTTATTGTCTAACTGGGAGTTTCGTGCCAACCAAAACGAAGGAGATGATTTGAATGGCTTTTGGAAGAAGACCAGTCGAAGAAATTGTTACTGAGGAAACGAAGGTGTGGGAATGCACATCTGAGGAATGTAAGGGATGGGTACGAGATAATTTTAAGAGTACTACAGAACCAAGCTGTCCATTGTGTGGTTCTGAAATGGAGACAAATACAAGATTATTACAGGTTGTCAACAACCATAATAAGAGCTTTTTAGCATAGAATGAATGCTTGTTTCCTCCATCCTAGAATCTTTTTTTTAAAACAGAAAGAATTTAGGGTTATAAAATCGTTTTCCTATGGACATAATAATTCATGCAATACCTTGCAACAAAATTTTGTTGCATTACATAGGAGGAAACAAAATGGCACAAGGAAAAGTAAAATGGTTTAACAGTGAAAAAGGCTTTGGATTTATCGAAGTTGAAGGTGGAGACGATGTATTCGTACACTTTTCAGCAATTCAAGGCGACGGGTTCAAAACGTTAGAAGAAGGTCAAGAAGTTACTTTCGATATCGAAGAAGGTAGCCGTGGGCCACAAGCCGCTAATGTTCATAAAGCGTAACGAACCAAATATAAACCGTTCAAAACAGATTCTAATTTTAGAATCTGTTTTTTTGATGTTAAGAAAGAAAAAAAGAAAAACCCCTGAAAAGAGTCAGGGGTCATTTTACTAATTCGTAGCGGTCTTAACTGGATTTGCTTTTCCAAGCGTTGGATCTCCCTTTCCGCTTACATCTACTCGTTTAATAAACAATGCTAAAACTAATGCAACTATATTAATACCTAGGGCAACAATGAAGGAATAATTAATTCCCGCAAGTAATGCTTGTTGGCCAATAAGATCCTGTGTGCTTTCAGTTAATGTTGATGGATCGATTGTTGCTACTAGGCTTTCACCTTCAGTTTTAGCAACACTATTCATGATCGTTACTAAAACGGCTGTTCCGATAGAGCCAGAAACTTGTTGAGCGGTATTATTGATCGCTGTCCCATGTGGATATAGATCTGCTGGCAACTGATTTAATCCGTTTGTCATAATCGGCATCATGACCATCGACATTCCGAACATACGAAGAGTGTATGCTGTAATGATATAGGTGTATGAAGAATCTACCTGTAATTGTGTTAATAAATAGGTTGATACTGCTGTAATGATAAGACCACAAATTGATAGAAGACGTGGACCAAATTTATCAAATAATTTACCAGTGATCGGTGACATAATCCCCATCACAATGGCCCCTGGAAGCATCATTAAACCAGATTCAAATGGCGATATTCCGCGAACATTTTGCACATAGGCAGGAGTTAGAATCATTCCAGAGAACATCGCTACCGCGTTTACAATGGCAATAACGGATGCTAGTGTAAACATTGGGTATTTATAAGCTCTTAAATCGAGAATTGGTTTATCTAATTTCAATTGACGTAAAATAAATAAGATTAACGTAATCCCACCAATGATTAGAGATGTTAAAACAAGGGTATCTGTCCATCCATCATTGCTTACAGAACTGAATCCGTATAGTAGTCCACCAAAACCAATTGTTGATAAGATAACAGAAAGGTGGTCGATTGTTGCATTTTTATTAACTTCCATCACGTTTTTAGACTTCCAAATCGCTAGCACTAAACTAATCACTGCAAGCGGTAAAATCATCTCAAATAATACGCGCCAGTCGTAATGCTCGACAACATAACCCGATAAGGTCGGACCGATTGCAGGTGCCGTAATCATAACCAATCCGAATACACCCATTGCTGAGCCACGTTTTTCAAGCGGGAAACTAACAAGCATAATGTTCATCAATAGTGGTCCCATTACAGAAGAGCCTGCTGCTTGGACCATACGTCCAGCAATTAATACTCCAAAGTTTGGTGCGAATGCAGCCATGGCAGTACCGATTGTAAAGATAAGCATGGATGTAATAAAAAGGCTTCGGTTCGAGAACCTAGTAATTAGAAATGCTGAAGCTGGAATTAACACACCACTCACTAGCATATATCCTGTTATAAGCCATTGGACGGTTGAGTAATTTTCAATATTCAAATCAATCATTATAGATGGTAAAGCAACGTTTAATAATGAGTTATTTAAAAATGAAACAAATGCCCCAACAAATAGTATTGCTAACATTAAATACGGAGGCTTTTTTTCTTGTAATGTTGAATCCATAAATGTATCCCCTCAATTCATTCGTTGAATTATTACTTGAATGATTTTATACCACAAGTTCAATTTATGCAATAAATTTATACTTAAGGTATAATATTCTTGTGAAAGAAAATAAATGGCGACTTAGAATATAAAAGAAATTAGTGGAGGGCGTATGAATAAGCGTAGGAGACGAGTGGCAGAAGCAGCGTTGAAATTGTTTGTTGAGAAAGGATTTCAACAAACATCCATACAAGAAATTATTGAACATGCGAATATTTCAAAAGGAACTTTTTATAATTATTTCTCAAATAAAAATGATTGTATCGCTGAAATATTAGAAGGATTGCGTTATGATGCAAGCCAAATTCGAATGGAGATGCAGGTTGGTAAGGATGAGACAGACCGTACTGTATTAATAGACCAAATTTCGATTTTGACCAAATTAAATAAGGAACGAAATCTTAATACCATTTTTGAATCGATTTTAAATTCAAATGAAATTGAGCTAAAAAAAATGGTGATGCATCATCGCATCCATGAATTGGAGTGGTTAGGGGGACGATTTGTTGATGTTTATGGCGATGAAATAAGGCAATATGGGTTTGAACTCTCGATTCTCTTTTACGGAATGATGCATTATATCCTGTTTACAATTAAGATTACGAATAGTGAACAATCTGTTCATCGTATCGTCGAAGTTGTGCTTACATATTTAGAGGCGATTATTCCAATCATGGTTGAAAAAGAGAGTACCTTGCTTGATCCATCATCACTTCATTTTCTCCAAGCAAGAATTGATCGAAAGGTACTAACACATGAAGAACTATTAGATTTAGCAAAAAAATTAGAGCAGGAAGCAACATTTACAGTGGATCAGCAAGATCTTTATGATACGATTGTGTCAGAGTTACAGCGGAAACGGATTCGAAAAAGCGTGCTACAGCCATTAATAAAACCATTTCAGCAGTCTTTTATACAAACAGAAATGGAATCTCAAGTCAACACATTTACAAATTTTCTTTGGTATTTTTTAAGAATGCAGTAATACTAAAAAGGGAAAAGGGGTGTTTATGATTACGAATAGTGAAATGGGTTGGAACTTTGACAACAGCTATGTAGAGTTGCCAAAAGAATTATATTCTAAAACAAATCCATCACCTGTACATGAACCTGAGCTAGTTATCTTTAATAAACATTTGGCAGAATCACTCGGTTTAAATGTAAAGGCCTTCTTGGAAAAAGGTACAGAGTTCTTTGCTGGAAATAGTATACCAGCTGGTGCTGAACCTATTGCCCAAGCCTATGCTGGTCACCAGTTTGGCCATTTTACGATGCTTGGAGACGGCCGTGCGGTGTTGCTCGGTGAACAGATTACACCTGTTGATACTCGCTTTGATATACAGTTGAAGGGGGCGGGCCGCACACCTTATTCACGCGGTGGCGATGGTCGTGCTGCAATTGGACCAATGTTGCGTGAGTATATCATTAGCGAAGCTATGCATGGATTACGTGTACCGACGACTAGGAGCTTAGCTGTAGTCACAACAGGTGAACCTATTTACCGAGAAACGGTTCTACCTGGTGCAATTCTTACACGTATTGCCTCAAGTCATATTCGGGTTGGTACGTTTCAATTTATTACAGGACTTGGAAAAATAGATGAACTACGGAGATTAGCAGATTATACGATTGACCGTCATTACCCCGAAATTAAGGATGAGGCACACCGCTATCTTGCTCTTTTACGTGAGGTAATCGAACGTCAAGCAGCCTTAATTGCGAAATGGCAGCTTATAGGGTTTATTCATGGTGTTATGAACACAGATAATATGGCAATAAGCGGAGAAACCATTGATTATGGTCCTTGTGCATTTATGGATACATATGACCCAAAAACTGTGTTCAGTTCTATTGACACAGGAGGACGTTATGCATATGGCAACCAGCCATATATCGGTGGTTGGAATCTTGCTCGATTTGCTGAAAGTTTATTACCTTTACTTCATGAAAATGAGGAACAGGCACTTCAATTAGCCCAAGATGAAATAACGAAATACAACGGTATTTATCGAGTAAATTGGCTGAACGGAATGAGAGCAAAGCTTGGCTTATTCGATCAAGAGGATGAAGATAAGGAACTTATTGAAGAATTCCTAGAATGGATGGAACAAAACCAAGCAGATTATACGAATACATTTGTCGCTTTAACCTTTGATACACTTGATAGCCTTTCAATTTGTAGAAACAATGCTTTTAAAAATTGGCAGAGAAAGTGGAAGGAAAGACAAAACAGACAGAAGAAAACAGAAGAAGAGATAAAGGATTTAATGCGAACGTCTAATCCAGCTGTCATACCGAGAAATCATCGTGTTGAAGAAGCACTTGAGGCGGCTGTGGAAGGTAATTACAGTGTTATGGGGAAACTCTTAGAAGTGCTAAAGGATCCTTTTGAACACTCCGAGGAGCAGTCTGAATACGCTAAACCACCAGAAACATCAAACAAACCATATCGAACTTTTTGTGGAACATGAATAAAAGCATGCCTTAGGGTGTGCTTTTTTGTATGTTAAAAATACCAATCGGACATTTATATGAAATCACTTCAAAAACGAACATTTATTCTGTAAAATAGTATGTAGAAATTCTGAGGTGATTTATAATGAAGTTTCGGAAAAATATCCATGAATTAATGGATTTCATAAAAGAAAACCCACAATACGCAAAAAACATTGTTCATTGGCATACGATTGAGGAAACCTCTGCTAAAACGATGGAGATGCCGGTATCAATTGATGATAGATTACGAGAAGCATTATACAGAAGAGGGATACATCAGTTATATACCCATCAGCATTCAGCTTATGAAATAACGCGAAGTGGAGAGAATTTCGTTGCTGTTACACCAACAGCATCAGGTAAGACACTTTGCTACAATCTTCCCGTTTTACAAACGATTGTTGAAAATGATCAGGCGCGTGCACTTTATTTATTCCCAACAAAAGCATTGGCTCAAGATCAAAAAAGTGAACTAAATGAAATTATTGAGGAAATGGGAGTAGCCATTAACAGCTATACATATGATGGTGATACACCTGCAAACATTCGCCAAAAGGTACGAAAGGCAGGGCATATTGTCATAACAAATCCAGATATGCTGCATTCGGCTATTCTACCTCATCATACAAAATGGGTTTCGTTATTTGAAAATCTAAAATATGTGGTAATTGATGAGCTACATACTTATCGTGGTGTGTTCGGAAGCCATGTCGCAAATGTCATTAGACGTTTGAAACGAATTTGCGAGTTTTATGGAAGTAATCCGATTTTTATGTGTACATCTGCAACCATTGCTAATCCACAGGAACTCGCTGAAAACTTGACCGGAACTAAAATGGAATTAATTGAAAACAATGGTGCACCAACTGGTAGAAAGCATTTTGTTTTTTACAATCCACCTATTGTCAATAAACCGCTCAATATTCGAAGAAGTGCGACACTTGAGGTTCGGAAACTTGCGAGTGAATTTTTACAAAATAAAATACAGACAATTGTTTTTGCGCGAAGCAGGGTGAGAGTGGAAATTATCCTAACGTATTTGCAGGAGCTTGTTAAAAATAAGCTTGGACCAAAAGCAATCCGGGGTTATCGTGGTGGGTATTTGCCAAAACAACGTCGCGAAATAGAACAGGGACTTCGGAATGGTGATATTTACGGCGTTGTCAGCACAAATGCCCTTGAATTAGGGGTTGACATAGGGCAACTTCAGGTTTGTATTATGACCGGCTACCCTGGAACCATTGCTAGTGCTTGGCAGCAGGCAGGCCGTGCTGGTCGACGCCAAGGGGAAGCTGTCATCTTCATGGTTGCAAGCTCCAATCCACTTGATCAATATATGATTCAAAACCCAGAATACTTTTTTAGTAGAAATCCTGAAACAGCTCGTATTAATCCTAATAATCTTGTGATATTAATTGACCATATTAAGTGTGCTGCTTATGAATTGCCGTTTCATTCAGGGGATACATTTGGTGACCTTGATCTTGAAGATATCCTAGAATTTTTAACAGAGGAAAGAGTCCTCCATCAAAATGGGGATAAATGGTATTGGATGAATGATTCCTTTCCAGCGCACAATATTAGCCTGCGGTCAGCTTCCCAAGAGAATGTTGTCATCATCGACCAAACAGACATTGCTGCTGTGAAGGTGATCGGAGAAATGGACCGATTTAGTGCGATGACATTACTTCATGATGAAGCGATTTATTTGCACCAAGGTGTTCAATTCCAGGTAGAAAAGTTAGATTGGGAAGAAAAGAAAGCTTTTGTGAGAGAAGTAGATGTTGATTATTTCACAGATGCAAACTTAGCTGTTAGTCTTCGAGTTTTGGAGGTTGATAAGGAACGTGCAAATGATTCAATCGAAATTGGCTACGGAGATGTATCCGTTCAAGCGATGGCGACGATTTTTAAGAAAATAAAATTTGAAACCCATGAGAATATCGGTTCAGGACCGATTCATCTACCAGAAGAAGAGCTCCATACATCCTCTGCGTGGGTAAGTCTGAAAAAATCAGAGCTTGAGGGATTAAGTGACCAACGGATTGAGGAAGGGTTAGTAGGTGTTGCAAATGTATTAAGGCATGTTGCTCCACTGTTGACAATGTGTGACCCATCAGACTTACATGTTGTTCCACAGGTGAAAGCCGTACACAATGAGCAGCCCACAATCTTTCTATACGATCGTTATCCAGGTGGAATAGGGTTGAGTGAAAAAATCTATGAGGCTATGGAAAATCTCCTCAATGAATCTCAGGAATTAATTCAAAAATGTTCCTGTGAATCAGGTTGTCCTTCCTGCATTGGGACAGACGTGATCAATGAGCGGGCTAAAACGGATGCACTAACATTAATTTCAAAGCTAAAACACGGAAAATATTAAAGGAGTTTCATTATGTCGATTAAAGGGAAATTAAACCGGTTAAAAAATCATATTGTAAAAGAAGATGAAGGGAAATCGAAATCTGTCGAATCTTCTGTTACTGTGGAAGGAATTCCTTTTCTTGATAAATGGAAAGAATTTGGAGCGCAACCCTTTTATTTTGATGGAACGTACTGCATGGTTAGGAAAGTGGAATATCCATTGGATTATCAGCATGGTTTATATTCGTTTTCCAAATTAAACGATATTATTGAAATGTGGAATTCATCTCCAATAAAGCATCCATTGTCCGCAAAAGGACATCAACTTTCCGATTTATTTTTCTTTGACACGGAAACAACTGGTTTAGGAGGAGGGGTAGGCAACACCATTTTTATATTAGGCCATGCAAGGGTCCATGAGGATAAAGTTGTTCTCACCCAACATTTTTTACCTAATCCTGGAGCTGAGGTTGCCCTTTACCAAAGCTTCCTTTCAAGTGTTGATTATACAACTCTCGTCACATATAATGGAAAATCCTTTGATTGGCCACAAGTAAAAACAAGGCATACTTTAATTCGGGATGCACTTCCTAAGTTACCGGATTTTGGACATTTCGATTTGTATCATGCAGCTAGAAGGCTTTGGAAAAATAAACTGGATTCTGTGAGACTATCAAATGTCGAAAAGGAAATTTTAGATATCAATCGTGAAGGTGATGTTCCGGGGTATCTAGCACCGATTCTTTATTTTGATTTTGTGGAAAATCAGATGCCTGATGGAATCTTTGGTGTCATGCGACATAATGAAATCGATATATTGTCCTTATTGACACTATACATCCATTTATCAGGTGCTTTGATTTTGAACGAAAAAAATAAGTATACTTCCGATAAATACGAAGTAGCGAGATGGCTTGAGGTTTTAGGTGAGACTAGAAAAGCAAAGGAATTATATGAGCAAGTAGTGGATGTAGATTCAGAAAAGGAAACGAAGGCAAAACTTGCCCTTGCTTTTCTTTCAAAAAAAGAGAAAAAGCTTGAAGAAGCAATGAGGCTATTTATGGAGGTCCATGAATATGGTGATGATCATGATGCGGTTGTAGCAAGTATAGAGCTTTCTAAATATTATGAGCATCGCAGTAAGGATTACGAAGCGGCTTGGGACTTTGCAAATAGTGGATACTTAAGATGGAAAGAAACGAAAAGCGCAGGAAATAAGGAAAAAAATGATAGATTTGAAAACGAGTTTAAGAAAAGAATCACAAGAATAAATAGGAAATTTCAAAAAAGTTAGAAAATATTACCCAGGTAAGCGCAAAATTAGTGGTTTTTCGCGTTGTATTTGTCGATTATATGAAGATTCGGAGACTTCCTTCATTTGTCATTGTAGAATAATGTAATACCATGTAAAATAATGTTTTGTGTAAAGGAAATATTATTTTAGATGGAGAGAATGAAATGTATAAGAAAATTTTATTTCTATACTTTTTTGTTTTAGTATTAATTGTCCTTGTGTTAACCGGAATAAAAGACGGCTCATATGCCTTTTTTTAATATAAATTGGTGTCAAAACGGAGCATTTTTTAAACATCCTTTAAAAAATAGGTGTTTTGATTAGTACATGACTCTCCCTTCTTTCATAGGCTATTACTGTAAGACAGATGAAGGAAAGGAGATAAAAAAATGTTTTGTCCAACAAATGTAATGCGACCTATTATTCACCCAACCAAATGTTGTGTTCAACATCACTGCTGTAAAACAATTGTTCCACATATTCATCCTTCACATACGCAACACGTAAATCATCATATGTATCAACATATGCATTATTTCCCACACACAGAATCAGTTGCGAATGAAGTAACAAATCAACACTTCAGTTGTGGAGCAAGACCACCAGGACCATTTTTTGGCCGCTAATCAAATAACTTAATCTAATAACGTAACAAATAAAACTAACAAAAACACAACAGGAACTGTAATGGTTCCTGTTTTACATATTGGTGTTCCCTCAGCAAAAATTAATAGGTAAAGGAGTCTAGATATGATAAAGGTTGTTGCTATTACAGGCTATAAACCATTTGAGCTTGGAATATTTGGACAAGACCATCCTGGAATCCGATATATCAAATTAGCCCTTAAAAATGCGCTGATTACATTAATTGAAGCGGGACTTGAATGGGTCATTGTTAGTGGGCAGCTTGGGGTTGAGCTTTGGGCTGCTGAAATTACCTATGAGCTTCAAGAGGAATATCCAAACCTCAGGCTTGCTGTCATTACTCCATTCCTCGATCAAGACGAAAAATGGAATGAAACAAACAGAGAATACTACCAATTTATTTTGTCACAAGCAGACTATGTAAACAGTATCACAAACCGGAAATATGATAATCCATCACAATTCCGGCTAAAAAATGCTTTTTTTCTAGACAAAAGTGATGCATTATTAATATTATATGATGAAGAAAAGGATGGAAGTCCACGTTATATTTATTCGGATGCGAAAAAAAAATGCGAAAATGAAGACTACCAACTTATTACGATTAACGCATACGACCTTCAGGTAATCGTAGAAGAGGAACAATATTCCAATAACGAATACTAAAATGGCAGCTTTGCTAATATAAATTGACAATACATGAAATTTTTGAAAAAATAGACATAGGAATAATGGGGAAAGTGTATCGAGGTGAAATTTATGTTATCTGATAAAATTAAATTAACAGCAACACAAATACTTGAAAAAGAATTTAAATCAGGTATGAAAGGCTATAGACAAGAAGAAGTTGATAAATTTTTAGATGTGGTTATTAAAGATTATGAAATGTTTTATCAAGAAATTGAAGAGCTTCAACAAGAAAATCTACGATTAAAGCGTCAACTAGAGGAATCCTATAAGAAACAACCACAGGCGCAAACGGGTACAACGAATTTTGATATTTTAAAACGATTATCAAATCTTGAAAAACATGTATTTGGTAGTAAATTGTATGATTAATACCCACATGACGAGGGATACAGAGACGTTGTCATAGTACGTCGAGTTCTTAGTCTTTGTTCCTTTAATCAGGAATTTGAAAAATTTACTAGTGTGTTATCCCTTGCAATCTTAATGTTTTTTTACTATACTATTTTTTGCACACAATAATAACGTTCGGGTAATCGCTGCAGGGCAACCTGCAGAGGAAAGTCCATGCTCGCACGGTCTGAGATGACCGTAGTGTTCGTGCCTAGCGAAACAATAAGCTAGGGTAGCGAGGATTTGATCTTTGCTAACGGCAGGGAAAAAACCTAAGTCCATTTGGATATGGTTTGACTACCTTTAAAGTGCCACAGTGACGAAGTCTTGTAAGAAATTACAAGAGTGGAACGAGGTAAACCCCACGAGCGAGAAACCCAAATAATGGTAGGGGCACTTTCTCTCTTGGAAATGAACAAGGAGAAGGACAGGCGGTTCACCGTCTGTAGATAGATGATTGCCACCGGAGTACGAGGTATTCGTTTTACCGATTGAAGTACGATGGAACAAAACATGGCTTACAGAACGTTATTAATTAAACGAGATTTACATGATGAATAAAGAAGCAAAGCTCTTCATGATGAAGAGCTTTTTGTATTCATACATAACTTTCTTGTAAGCAAATCTTGCTTTACAAGTTTATATTCTTTATTCTTTTACTATATAGATGAATGTACATAGTTAGGGTGAACGTGAATGGGAAAAGTTACACTTATTGCCACAGCAGCAATGGGGATTGAATCAATCGTTGCTAAAGAAGTACGGGATTTAGGCTATGAATGCACGGTTGAAAATGCAAAGGTTACGTTTGAGGCTGATGAACAAGCCATCTGCCGCAGCAATCTTTGGCTAAGAACAGCAGATCGTATTAAGCTAAAAGTTGGAGAATTTAAAGCAACAACCTTCGATGAATTATTCGAAAAAACAAAAGCCCTTAATTGGGGAGATATTATTCCGGAAAATGCAGAATTTCCTGTCATCGGAAAATCAGTAAAATCAAAGCTCTTTAGTGTCTCAGATTGCCAAAGTATAGTTAAAAAGGCAGTAGTTGAAAGCCTAAAGAAGCATTATCGTAAAACATCTGGCTGGTTTGATGAAACAGGTCCTTTATTCCGCATTGAAGTAGCATTGCTAAAGGACGTTGCTACATTAACAATTGACTGCAGTGGGGTCGGGTTACATAAACGTGGTTATCGTGTAGATCAAGGAGAGGCTCCCTTAAAAGAAACACTTGCCGCAACCTTAGTAATGCTTACGAACTGGACACCTGATAGACCATTTGTCGATCCATTTTGTGGCTCAGGGACAATTCCGATTGAAGCCGCATTAATTGGGCAAAACATAGCACCTGGTTTTAACCGTGATTTTGTATCTGAGGATTGGGAGTGGATAGGTAAAAAGTCGTGGGATGAAGCACGTCAGGAGGTAGAGGATTTAGCCAAATATGATCAGCCTCTTGATATAAGCGGCTTTGATATTGACCACCGAATGATTCAAATAGCCAAGGACAATGCAGATGAAGCGGGTTTTTCAGACCTGATTCAGTTTAAACAAATGCAGGTTCGGGATTTTACAACAACAAAGGATTACGGTGTAATCGTTGGAAACCCTCCATACGGGGAAAGACTTGGTGAAAAAAGGGCTGTCGAAGAAATGTATCGCGGTATGGGGGAAGCTCTTCGATCATTTGATACATGGTCAGTCTATATGCTTACCTCACACCCTGAATTCGAACAATTATACGGCAAACCAGCAACGAAAAAACGTAAATTATTTAACGGATTCATTCGAACCGACTACTATCAATATTGGGGAAAAAGACCGCCTAGAGACCGTTAAAATTTTAACAATTCATATCTAGCTTCAGAGCCTAGCCCCTCTCTGGTCTAGCCAAGCTGTCAAGAAGGATAAACTACGTCCTTCCCGCCAGCTTTTCTTATGCTTGTAGGACTTGCACAGGACAAGGAAAGTTTCGAGAGCTTTAAGATCGCACGAAGAAAATGCATAGCATTTTCGAGGATGTGCTGACGTCTACGTTTGCCACAGGATGTGGCAGTATTTAGTAGACGTTCAACTTCAAGGCACTTGCGCAATTCTTATGAATAGTTCAATTCAAAAGGACATATACTCTATTGGTGTTTATAAAATTTCCAGGAGTGAATGAACTATGAATTACTTAGATTTCAAAAAAATTCAAGATGCTTTGAATGATACATATAGGGCTCTCCAAAATGAAGTAGGGGAAGAGCTGGATCCTTTACAATCCATTGTCCAAGCAAAAAATGACCTTCTTCAGGCCATGTCTCATTCAACTGCAATAGATGTTGATCTTTTACGATATAAAAGTGAATGAAACTATTTGGAAACTCGCTTCGGCGGGTTTTCTTTTGCTTCGATATTGACTTCACCTATCGACTAGTAGATAATTAAAAATTGGCGCGTAACTTGGTTTTGGGGGTTTTACATATGATTGGAGAAGGGTTGCCCTTTCAAATATCCAGAAATGAAAATTTCTTTGATAAATTTAATGAGTGGATTGGTGATGTTTTTTACGACATCCTTCCGGAAAAAGGCTTTGAGCTCCGCGACGAGCAAATTTTTATGGCATTTCAGCTGGAAAAAGCATTTAAGGAAAAATCAATTGTGTTCGCTGAAGCAGGTGTAGGTACAGGTAAAACAATTGTTTATCTGTTATATGCGCTTTGTTATGCGAGATATATGAGAAAGCCTGCAATCATCTCATGTGCAGACGAGTCCTTAATTGAACAGCTAGTTAAGCCAGAAGGGGATATTGCAAAAATCGCTGACGCATTAGACTTAAATATTGATGTTCGTCTAGCGAAGGCACAGGACCAATATCTTTGTTTGCGAAAATTGGATCATGCTACTCGACGAACAACAAATGAAAAAATTGCACAAATTTATAATGAGTTACCAGATTTTGTTCATAGTCACTCTACTATGCAAACATTCCATCATTACGGGGATCGAAAAACATATTCTGAGCTTACGGATGAGGAATGGAGAAGCGTCGCATGGGATAGCTTTCAGGATTGTTTTTCATGTGATTTGCGCCATCGTTGTGGTCTCACATTATCTAGAGATCATTATCGGAAGGCTGTTGATTTAATTATCTGTTCCCATGATTTTTATATGGAGCATGTGTGGACTATGGAAGCCAGAAAAAGAGAAGGGCAGCTTCCTTTTTTACCCGAAAGTAGCAGTGTAGTCTTCGATGAAGGTCATTTACTTGAATACTCTGCGCAAAAAGCATTAACCTATCGTGTTCAGGAAACTACCTTGGAAACTCTCTTAACAAGGCTATTAGAAAATGATATTCGCGAAGAATTTGCACAATTAGTCGAAGATACGATTGAACAAAATGAACATTTTTATAGTAGACTCGAGGAAAATAGTCATACAGTTGAAGGCTCTGAACGGATGGATATCAAGCGGACTGGCCACTTAATTGCTGATGCGAAGAAGCTTCATCATATGATTGTTGAAATTGGCAATAATCTTGTGTTTGAGGCAGAGACGTATACGATTGACCAATACGAATTACATATTGTTGATGAATATTTGGATCAAATGGAATATTCATTAAAACTATTTGCTGACGAAAATGATGCAATTTACTGGGGTGAGGCAAATGGCGAAAGCTACACGCTAGTCATTATGCCACAAGCAGTGGAAACCATTTTAGCGGAAAAGGTATTTTCGAAAAAGATTCCATTTGTGTTTTCTTCTGCCACTTTATCTGAAAATAAAACTTTTGATTATATTGCAAAGAGTTTAGGAATTAAAAACTATCAATCGTTTACAGTAGAATCACCTTTTGATTATGATAATCAGATGAAGATTCAGATGCCTGTGTTTAATTCTAAGGATTTGTTCCGTTCAAAATTCGAATTTGCATGGAATGAAATTGAAAAATCAGACGGTAGGGCATTACTTTTATTTAATTCAAAGGAAGAGCTACAAGCATTTAAAGAAAATTGTAACTATGAAAAATATCCACTTTTATTTGAAGGTGATCAGGAAATCAGTGGACTTGTTTCCAAGTTCCAAAATGATGAACATAGTATCCTTTGTTCGGTTTCATTATGGGAAGGCCTTGATATTCCAGGACCTTCATTATCGAACGTCATTATATGGTCATTGCCATTCCCGCCAAATGACCCTGTTTTTCAAGCAAAAAGAAAAAGATCTCAGAATGCATTTGAGCAGGTTGATCTGCCATATATGCTATTAAGATTGAGACAAGGCGTGGGTCGTTTAATTCGTTCAAGTGAGGATGCAGGAACTGTTAGCATTCTTGTAGAAGATATTAGTAGCAACCAAGTCATAGATAACATTACAAATGTACTACCGACAAAGGTTGATCCGATTTAAAAGGGGAGAACGAAAAATGTCTGAACAATTACAGCAAACTAAGCAATCATTTCTTGAATTAGTTAAAAAGATGACAAGCTTTAATGAGGCAATTGGAGTTATGTATTGGGATTTACGTACTGGTGCTCCGAAAAAGGGAGTGGAGCAGCGCTCTGAAGTAATTGGAATGCTCTCATCAGAGGTTTTTGCTATGTCTACTTCTATTGAAATGGAAGCCTATTTAAAAGAATTAACAACTCCTGAGGCACAACAGCAGCTTAGTGTAATTACGAAGAAAGTCGTTGAGGAATGTCAAAAGGATTTTGAACGAAACAAAAAGATTCCTGCTGATGAATTCCGTGAGTATGTCATCCTACAATCAAAAGCAGAATCCGTTTGGGAGGAAGCTAAAGAAAAATCTGATTTTGATATGTTCCGCCCTTATTTAGAAAAACTCGTCGATTTCACGAAGAAATTTATAGGCTACTGGGGCTTTGAAGGAAACAAATACAACACATTGCTTGATATGTATGAACCAGGGGTAACAGTTGAGGTAGTCGACCAAGTATTTGCCCAGTTACGAGAAAAAATTGTTCCACTTGTTAAAGCTGTAACCGAGTCACAAAATAAGCCTGAAACTTCCTTTTTGTTTAAGGAATTTCCAAAGGAAAAACAACATGATTTTAGTCTGGAAATTCTTAAGAAAATGGGTTATGACTTCGAAGCAGGGCGCCTTGATGAAACAGTTCATCCATTCGAAATTAGCTTAAACCCTGGGGATGTTCGAATTACTACAAATTATGTGAAAAATGACTTTAGAACAGCTGTTTTTGGCACCATCCATGAAGGTGGTCATGCACTGTATGAGCAAAATATTTCACCTGATTTAGTAGGAACAAACCTTGCAGAAGGCACTTCGATGGGAATCCATGAATCCCAGTCCCTATTTTATGAAAATATTATTGGACGTAGTCTCTCACTTTGGAGAAATAACTTTGAACAATTAAAAGAATATGCAAGTGGTCAGTTTGATCAAGTTTCTGTAGAAGACTTTTATCGAGCAATCAATGAATCAAAACCATCATTGATTCGAATTGAAGCAGATGAATTAACATATCCATTACATGTCATGGTGCGTTATGAAATTGAAAAAGGTCTTTTTAATGATGAGATTGAAGTGAAGGATCTACCAGAAATCTGGAATGCGAAGTATGAAGAGTATTTAGGAATACGTCCAGAAAATGATGCAAAAGGGGTATTACAGGATGTCCACTGGGCAGGTGGAAGCTTTGGCTATTTCCCTTCATATGCACTAGGATATATGTATGCCGCTCAATTTAAGAATGCGATGTTAAAGGATCTTCCTAACTTTGATGAATTGCTGGAAGAAGGGAACCTACTTCCAATTAGAGAATGGCTAACTGAACATATTCATCAATATGGAAAACTTAAGAAGCCATTAGAAATCATCAAGGAAGTGACAGGTGAAGGATTAAACGCAAACTATTTAATCCAGTACTTAGAAGAAAAATATCGTTCGATTTACAACCTATAATTTTATTCAGCAGAAGGCTGAATAAAATTAATGCCTCCGGCGGATGCCACAGATTTTCAAAGGAAATTTTTCGAGCTTGCTCGAAAAAATCTAGGCGACAAATACGCCAGGGCGTATTTGATTAATGAAAAGCTACGCAACAGTGATTGCGTAGCTTTTTTGTTATTTAGAGTATATGTTTGAAAGGTTTTGCTCCTGGTGGTGCATTTTGAATCATATCAACAAATGGAATTGAATATGCGATTAAAATAAGCACTACTACTACACCAACCCAAAGCTTCCAGTTTTCAAGAATCATTGGTGTTTTCTCTGCTTCTTCTGCCACTTCACCTACAGGGAATTCTGTTTCGCCTTTAGGTGCAAAAAAGGCAAGATTCACAAAAATAACAAGGATTAGGATGATTCCTATAAAGAGAATTGATCCACCAATTGCTTGTGCAATTTGATAAGGAACCCAATCTGCTGCTTGCTCAGAACCTCCATATGTTGAGAACGCAGAGCGTCTTGGTGCTCCTAGTAAACCAGCAAAGTGCATGGCTGTTGACATGAATGTCATACCAATTGTCCATACGATTGTTTGTACAATCGCAAGTTTGTTCATTGCTTTTGTCATCACACGACCAGTTAAATGTGGAATTAACCAGTAGGCAATACCAAAGAATGTTAATACAACAGTTGTTGCAGCAGTTAAGTGGAAGTGTCCTGTTACCCAAATCGTATTATGAATCACTTGGTTCATTTGGTTACTTGCATTGATAATTCCACCCGCACCTGCAGGGATGAAGAATAACATACCAACAAATGGTGCGAAGAAACGAGCATCTCCCCAAGGCAGCTTTCTAAACCATCCGAATAATCCTGTTGCACCCTTTGATCTTCCATACAGTTCGAATGAAGCGAACAATGAGAATGCAGTCATTAATGAAGGAATAATAACCATAAATGTCAGCACTACTTGTAAGAACTTCCAATTTGGATCAATACCAGGTTCAGTTAACTGATGGTGGAATCCAACTGGAATTGAGAATAATAAGAACAAAATAAAGGATAATCTTGCAAGGGCATCTGAGAAAATCTTTCCTCCGATTACCTTAGGAATCACAACGTACCATGCCATGTATGCTGGTAATAACCAAAAATATACAAGAGGGTGACCGAAATACCAGAATAATGTTCTACTAATAAGGACATCAATTGTTTCAACCCAGCCAAATGACCATGGAATAAACTGTATAAGTACTGATGCAGCAACCCCAAGTGTTGCAACTAACCATAAAATCATTGTCATAATCGCCATGAAACTTAATAACGGTGTAACCTCACCAGGATTTGCTTTTTTCCATTTTCCAAAATGGGAAAACATTGCAAATCCACCAATCCAGCTACCCACTATAACAAGCGCCAGTCCAATATAAAAGAAAGGATGTGCTTGTAGAGGTGCGTAGAAAGTATAAAGAACAGATGCTTCGCCTAATAGAATAGTAGTTGCTGTAGAAGCAGTTCCAATTGTCATAGTCCAAAAACCAATCCAACCTGCAAAACGCAACTTTGGAGATAGGGTACCTGCTGTTTTACTTAAGCTTGCAAATAAGAATCCGATGATAAAAAATGTAGTAAGTACAAGTCCTAATAAAACTCCGTGAACGGTTAATAATTGATAGTAGCCAATGCCTGCAGGTAATGTGAATTTTCCAGAACGGACAAGTGTCTGAAGTAAACCTGCAGTACCTCCTAAAAGTAAAGCAGCGAAGGCTACATAAAAGTGAGCCATTGCTAATTTCGCATCTTTTTTGTCTACTTTAACGATTGAACTAGCCATTATTCAGTCACCTCAACTTTCGACATCATTAAGTGGTGTCCAGCTCCACAATATTCATTACATAACACTAAGAATTCACCAGTCTTTGAAAATGTTTGTGTATAGCTGCTGATATAACCTGGTTCAACCATCATATTGACGTTTGTACCAGCAATTGCAAATCCGTGAACAACGTCTTTGGTTACTACGTTAATCTTTACTTCAGCACCTTTAGGAATTTGGATTGTGTTTGGTGTGTAAGCAAATGCTTCAGCAACAAGATTAAGTTCGTATTTATTGCCTCCAATATGAACAAGTCCAGGATTATCAAATGGTGCTGTTTCAGTTACCTTTTCAGGATCAATCTTTTGGATATTACTTGCAGGCTTGTGGCCCATCGCAAATGCGCCGACACCAACAACTATAAGGAATACAATAAGGATTCCGATACCAAAAGTGAGCCATATTTTTTCAAATTTATGCAGATGCATGGCTTTTTCCCCTTTCAAATTTTCACATTCTTTTTCTGTCTGTTTTTTCATAAAATATTACAAGCCATTTTTTGATACCCTTGTCTCGATTTTCTTAGTAGACATGTTTTTACAATCTGTCTAAGAACAAGAAATAGACACCAAGCCAAGTTACAATTAAGAAAAGTCCAAGTAGAATTACAGATGCCAATGTCCCTTTTAAGGAAGTTCTTTCATCTTCAATTTTTGTTTTTTGGTTTGTCTTTGTAAGCTGTGTCTTTGCCATTCCTTACGCCCCCCTTTAAGCCTTTATCAAAGGTTTTTACAATTTCATAATACAAAACAATTTGTTAAAATCTAGACGATTTTAAGCATTTCACAAATTGTTCATTCCTAATCTAATCACTATATTAATAGTGAAAACCTACTAAAACAGTGATTTTTATCACAATTGGTTAGAGAAACATTTGAATAATTTGTGACAATTCTAATAACAGCTATACAACCGGAAACATATCATATATCAAATACGCCTTGGCGTATTTG